>CAZFOX010000183.1:0-8633 GCA_964520565.1 uncultured bacterium
ATGACCCTGAAAACCGGCGACTACCACAATACGCCCCTCGCCGAGCGCCTGCCGGATTTTGGTGTCGTCGATGCTACGGATTTTCGCTTTGGTGAATCCCATATCGGTACGCATGTCGATCTGCGGGCCGGTAAAAGATATAGCGGGAACGCCCAGTTTTTCAATCGCCATGGCCATCAGGGCGATGGTTACCTGTTCGCCAGTAGATGCCAGAACATCTCGTTCCCGCGGCGATCCGGCGGGATCGATTTCGTTGGCCAGATTCAGCAACCGGTCAGTTTCGCCCGACATGGCGGACACGGTGACCACGACCTGATACCCGGCTTTGTGCACGCGCACCGATTTTTCCGCGGCGTTCATGATTCGCTTGATGTCGCCTACCGAGGTCCCACCAAACTTTTGGACTATGATTGGCATGATAATTCCCTCAAAATGAGATATTTCCTCGTTTTATTGATTTTTCATTTCATCCGCGAGTTCCATCCGCTGAAACAGGATTTCGATCAAGCGATGCCCGGTAATCACCGACTGTGTACGGTTCCGGACTCCCCATTCCGAATAGCCTTCCTCTCCAGCAGGTTTGGAATAACGGCTATCGTAAAGAAGAAAAGGAACCGGCTCGTTCACATGCGTTCGAAGTGCGATGGGCGTCGGATGATCCGGCAGCAGCAGCAGCCGGAAATCCTCACCCCGTTCTCGAAGTCCTTCCACGAGAACCTTCAACATACGCCGGTCGAAATCCTCGATGGCCTGGGTTTTCCGCGCCGCATCGCCGGCATGCCCCATCTCGTCGGTGCTTTCCACATGCACCAAAACGAAGGGATGCCGTTGCAACACATCCAGCGCGGCCCGAGCCTTGCCTTCGTAATTCGTATCCATCAATCCGGTCGCGCCGGGAACCTTGATCACGTCCAGACCCGCCAGACGTCCGATTCCCTGGATCAGATCGACGGCGGATATCACACCGCCTGTCATTCCAAATCGATCCGGGTAGGTGGTCAAACTAGGCTTGGTTCCCTGCCCCCAGAGCCATATCTGTGTCGCCTGGGGTTTTCCGGCCGCAGCGCGCTTTTGGTTGACAGGATGCTTTGCCAATACCGCTTTGGAACGGTTCATTAAATCCAGGACTTTCGCGCCCGCAAGCCCCTTGGGAAGATAAGTTTCCACGGCTCGATCGAGAATGTCGTGCGGCGGCGTGCATTGCACGTCGTTCCATTCCGGCGGAGAGACCAGAATATGCCGGTATTGCACGCCGGTGTAAAACTCGATGGAATCGCTGCCAAGCGATTCATGGAGCGCCCGGATCAACTCATCCGCTTCGGGCGTGGTGATATGACCGGCGGTGAATTCCTTCATGACCCCATCCGCCACCGTCACCAGGTTGCATCGAAACGCTACACGGCTGCCCAGATCGATCCCCATGTTGGCGGCTTCGAGCGGCGCGCGGCCGGTGTACGTCCGGGTGGTATCGTATCCAAAAATGGCCAGACAGGCGACATCGCTGCCCGGCGGCAACGAATCGGGAACCGTCTTGGCCCAACCCACCTCGCCGCAATTGGCCAGTTCGTCCATCATGGGGGTCGCCGCCCTGCGCAGGGGTGTATCGCCCTGTGGAAAGGCGCTCAACTGGTCGGTTGCGCCATCGGGAATCGCCACGATATATTTCATGATTTTATCCGAGAAAGCCGAGATAATTCCTCACTCTAACTTTTTCGCGAATCCATCGTTTCGATTCGGATCAGTTTGGTGGGAGCCAACACGACATCCAGGTTTTCTATATGCTGCAGGGCATGCAGCACGTCGCCCTCGCGGGCTTCGTGGGTCATAAACACCACCGGACACCGGTCTCCATCCGATTCCAACTGCAAGACGGATAGGATGCTGATGTTATGATCGCCCAGAAAACCAGCGATCTTGGCCAATACGCCCGGTTTGTCCTGCACCATAAAGCGTAGGTAATACTCCGCGATGATCTCGCTCATGGGGCGCATCGGCTTTCGCGCCGTGAAGAAATTACTGTAATCGATAGAGCGCCGCGCCAATGAATCCTGCGCGCACTGAATCAAATCGCTGACCACTGCATGACCGGTAGGTAGATCGCCCGCGCCGCGCCCGTACAGGATCGTCGATCCCAGGCCTTCCGCATAAGTATTCACCGCATTGAACACACCGCCGACCGAGGCCAGATGCTGGCTTTTGGGAATGAAAGTGGGATGCACCCGCACCTCGACCTCACTGCCCAGGTCTTTGGCGATGGCCAGAAGCTTCAGACGATAGCCCAGCGTCTGGCCGAAGCGGATATCCTCGACGGTGATATCGCGTATTCCCTGAATGGAGACATCCTTGAGATCGACCGCTGTATTGAAGCAGATCGACGCCAGAATCGTGATCTTATGGGCGGCGTCGATACCTTCCACATCGAATGTGGGATCCAGTTCGGCGTATCCCAATTTCTGCGCTTCTTCGAGCACCGACTCGAAAGAACGGCCGTGCTCTTCCATATTGGTCAGAATATAATTGCTGGTTCCGTTGATTATGGCATGAATTTCCACAATCCGCGCGGACGCCAGGCCGCCATAGAGGGATTGAATGATCGGGATACCACCGCCCACCGATCCTTCGAAGTGAATTTTACGGTTATAACGGGACGCCGTTTCGAACAGTTCCCGTCCGCAGGACGCCAGCAGCGCCTTGTTGGCGGTGACCACATCCTTGCCATTTTGCAGCGCGCCTAATACGAATTCTTTGGCGATTCCCGTCCCGCCCACCAGTTCAACGATCCCGTCGATCTGGGGATCGCGGATCAGTTCCCAGCCGTCGGTGCATTTGCGCACACCCGTCAAATCCACGCCCCGGTCGGTTGTCCAATTGACATCGGCCACAGCGGACAGCGATAGTTCCGTTCCGGCGCGCCGCGCGATCTGTTCCCGATTGGCGAGGAGAACCTTGACCGCGCCACTGCCGACGGTTCCAAAACCGATCACCCCCACTCGATAAGCCATTTTTTTGACTCCTGTTCGGGATACGAGAAGCGATAGGAGAGATATTGTATAGTCCGGCGGGACATTCGTGAAGGAGAGATAAAATTCCCTCTGCACGAACGCCCGTTCCGCATCTCCTGCAGAGGAAATATAATGATCTCAGCGCAGGTTGACAGCCTATGCGGCGGCTTTAATAATGTACCCTTGTCCTTGCGGGACAGAGCCGTTTTCGGTCATGAGTCCTTCGGCGGCGTAGCCAAGTGGTAAGGCAGAGGACTGCAAATCCTTTATCCCCCGGTTCGAATCCGGGCGCCGCCTCCAACTATTCTCCCCTCCAATCAACTTCTGTCTATATCTTATGACGATATCACTTTCTGAATTAACCCCGTTTAAAAAAACCATATATGGCTTATAATAAATAAGGGTAAAGAATAAACCGCTGGTTGAAATATTACCTATTTATAATTTGGAAATTATTATGATTGACAGAAAAAGAGCTCCACGAAATCGTACCATAACATTGGACCCAAAAGAATTGCAATCACTCAGGAAAAATCTAATTAAACTAGAATCAAAGATTCCGGTTGACAGTATCCTCAATAAGACAATTTGTCAGGATTTATATGAAGCTGTAAAATACTTACCAACACAATTTGTTGATCTTTTGTTTATCGACCCTCCTTACAACCTGGATAAGCATTTTAATCAAAAAGAATTTAAAAAGATGAATCTTAATGAATACGCAAAATGGGTCGAAGGATGGTTGTCCACCCTGATACCTTTATTAAAACCACAAGCATCTATTTATATCTGTGCTGATTGGAGATCCTCTTCTGCTATATTTGATATCGGCCAGAAATATTTTAAGATTCGTAATCGGATCACCTGGGAAAGAGAAAAAGGACGTGGAGCATTGAAAAATTGGAAAAATTGTTTGGAAGATATTTGGTTTTTCACAATGTCCGATGATTACATTTTCAATTTAGATGATATTAAAGTAAAAAGAAAAGTACTTGCTCCCTATCGGCATAACGATGGCAATCCAAAAGACTGGGAAAAATCAAATAATGGGAACTATCGAATAACTCATCCATCAAACTTGTGGACTGATTTAACTGTTCCTTTTTGGTCAATGCCAGAGAATACCGACCATCCTACTCAAAAACCAGAAAAATTATTGGCAAAAATAATATTAGCTAGCTCGTTACCTAATGATATTGTTTTCGATCCGTTTCTTGGTTCTGGAACCACATCGGTTGTAGCCAAGAAATTAAAGAGAAAATATGTGGGCATAGAAATTGATGAATTATTCTCTTGTCTTGCTGAAAAACGTTTAGAGATTGCAAATATCGATACTACTATACAGGGTTATGAGGACGGTGTTTTTTGGGAACGAAATACCCTGAACGAACAACAAAAGAATAATAAATCTATAAGCCGTGATTCAGATAAATACAAAGAAGTTTCACTATTCAATATTGATGAGTATTAACAATGAAAAGTAAAATTTTTTATACTGAAAAGTACAAGCAAATTGAAATTTCTATTAGGGATTTTCTCATTAGTTATCCTGACTTTTTATCCGGAAACACAGCGAAAAGTCCTCGAGCAGTTGGAGATGCTCTGCAAGACATTTTAACAACTAATTTTCAAACTATTCTGGGCTCACAAATATGCAAAAATTATTCTTCTGATTTTGCAAGAAGATCAATGGCAGATTTGGCTTTTGAGGATACAGATGATTTTTATTATGTTGTTGATGTAAAAACACATCGGCTAAGCACAAAATTTAATATGCCTAATCTTACATCGGTTGAAAGACTGGCACGGTTTTACGAAAGTGATAAGAATTACTTCATCATGCTAATGATCGAATATGATATTAAGGATATTCATATTGATGTAAAAAAAATCCATTTTGTTCCTATTGAATTTTTAAGTTGGGATTGCCTTACTATTGGAGCACTTGGGTGGGGTCAAATACAGATTGCCAATTCCAATCGTATCACAATTGAGGAAAATAAGGCACGGAATCAATGGATGATTGAATTATGTGATACACTACTTGAATTTTATCCAAAAGAAATAGAAAAGATTACTCACCGAATTGAATATTTCGAAAGACTGCGAGAAAAATGGTTGGTTCGTAAAGATTAAAAGAAATATTCAGCGATAGTTGAAAGCATGATTAAAATGAATGAAATTACCCACCCTGCCTGCGTAAAAAAGAAAACTCGCATTTAGAAAGAAATGTACAAGGAATACGAGAAAAACAGGAAGATGTATTCTGCGTATTTCGATATTATCCAAAAGACCACAGACAACACCCACTATCCAGGAATACCGCAAAAGAATCGCCCGATCGTCCTGCTGGCGTGTCCATACCCAACAATCGCGCGTCCGGCAACCTCGCTTAGCGCGCAGACCGGTCGATTAGGAATTTCATGATCGCTTTCTGGCCGTGGAGGCGGTTTTCCGCCTGGTCGAACACGATGGAGCGCTCGGATTCCAGAACTCCTTCTGTGATCTCCTCGCCCCGGTGCGCGGGCAGACAGTGCATGATAACGGTTTTGGGGGTCGCCGATTCCAGCAGTGCTTCATTGACCTGATACCCCTGAAACGCCTTCAACCGTTTTTCGGTCTCCGCTTCCTGTCCCATGCTGGTCCAGACATCGGTATAGATGGCTTCTGTTTCTTTTACCGCTTTTTTCGGATCGGGTTCGAACATAACCGAACCGCCGATCTCTTCCGCCATGCGGCGTCCGGTATCCACGGCGCGTGGACTGGGTTCGTACCCGGCCGGTGTACAGACAACCATATGAAGACCCAGCAAACCGGCGGAGAGAATCAGCGAATTGCAGACGTTATTGCCGTCGCCGACATACGCGATGCGGAATCCATGCAGGCTGTCGCGCCCTCGGAGTTGATCCCAAAGGGTAAACATGTCCGAAACGATCTGGCAGGGGTGCCCGTCATCGGAAAGGGCATTAATCACCGGCACGCACGCATACTCGGCCAGTTCGTTAATGGTCGCCTGTTTGAATACGCGAGCGACGATTAAATCGACCCAACGGGCGAGATTGCGGGCGACATCCTTGACCGGTTCCCGCTTGCCCAGGTTGATATCGTGATTGGTCAGATAGACGGAATATCCGCCCAGCTGCTGGATCCCGGCCTCGAAGGTCACCTTGGTGCGCAGGGATTGCTTTTCGTTGATCATGGCCATGGTTTTCCCGGCCAGCGACCGGGAAAACTGCTCCGGTCGATCCTTCATCTCGGCAGTGAGTTGAAAGATCTCCTGCAGCTCGTCCCGGTTGATATCCGTCACCCAACGAAAATCTCTTTTAGACATGGCTGATCCCTTCCAATGGTTGGTTATTGGCGTCCCGCGAAGTAAGAATCCAACAAATCCACGACTGTGTTAAGAATTTGCTCTTCGACGATCAACGGAGGCAGGAAACGCAGAACGTTCGGCCCCGCCACTCCGGCGATATATCCCTTCTCGCGCAACATCGTCACCGCTTCGGTGGCGGGGAACGCGAGTTCGACGCCGATCATCAATCCCTTGCCGCGCACTTCGACACCATGTTGCGGATATTTTATTTTCAACGACTCCAGGCGGCCGATAAAACGCCCGCCCAGTTCCTTGCTGCGCTGAGGCAGTTTTTCTTCCAGAATTACGCTCAAGGCGGCCACACCCGCCGCGCAGGAGAGCGGATTGCCGCCGAAGGTGGCGGCGTGGGTTCCCGCCACCAGCGCACTGGCCGGTTCGTTCTTGGCGAGCATCGCGCCGATGGGAACGCCGCCCGCGAGGCTTTTCGCAAGTGTAATCGCGTCCGGTTCCACGCCCAGTTCTTCGCTGGCGAACAGATGCCCGGCACGGCCGAGTCCGCACTGCACTTCGTCGAAGATGAGCAGCATGTTGCGCTTGTTGCAGAGTTCCCGCACACCCTGAACGTATTCTTTCTTGCAGGGATAGATGCCGCCTTCGCCCATCACCGGTTCGAGAATCACGGCGCAGACGCTGTCATCTACAGCCTTATGAATGGCGTCGAGATCGTTGACTGGCACATGGATGAATCCATCCAGCAGTGGTTCGAATCCCTTATGGTATTTCGCCTGCCCGGTAGCGGACAGCGCGCCCATCGTGCGTCCATGGAAAGAATTCTGCATGGCGATGACTTTATACCGTCCCGCGCCAAATCGATCGTATGAATAACGGCGCGCCATTTTAAGCGCCGCTTCCACCGCTTCCGTGCCGCTGTTGCAAAAGAACGCCTTATCCGCCGGGCTGTATTCCACCAGCATTTTCGCCAGTTGCACCTGCGGTTCGATGAGATAGAGGTTGGAAACATGCAATAATATTTCCGCCTGGCGCTGGATGGCCTGCGTCACTTTCGGATGGCAGTGCCCCAGATTGTTAACTCCCAGACCGCAGAGCAGGTCGATATATTGCCGTCCTTCCGAATCCCAAACATTCACCCCTTTTCCGCGCACCAGTGCCATCGAGCGCTGTCCGTAATTCGACATTAAATAGTGTTCCGCCATCGATTGAATTGATTCTGTTTGGGAAGACATTCGCGTAATCCTTTGCTAAAAATAGAATGCTTATCCGGGAAAAAAAACATTATATCCGCGGACGAAGAAACGATCTACAAGTTTTTTAATTTATTTTTTATCAGGTGTCCGGGAAGATCTGCGTTCCCACTCCGGTGTCGGTGAACAGTTCGAGCAAAACCGAGTGGGGAGTCCGGCCATCGATGATATGCGCCTTCTTCACGCCGCCCCCCAGCCCCCGCAGGCAGGCCTTCAGTTTGGGGATCATGCCGCCTTCCGCCGTCCCGGATGCAATCAGTTCGGTGGTCTCCCGGACGGTTAAGGACGTCAGTAATGAATTCGGATCCTTGACGTCTTTCAGAACGCCGGGAATATCGGAAAGGAGAATCAGTCGTTCGGCATGTAGAGCGGCGGCGATTTCTCCGGCGATCGTGTCGGCGTTGATGTTATAGGCGTGGCCGTCCGGCCCGACGCCCAGGGGAGAAATGACGGGAATGAATCCACCCTTTTCCAGGCACATCAGAACTTCGGGATTGATGGATTCCACCGCGCCGACGTAACCGATGTCGATTTCGTTGTCGGGATCGGCAACGCTCCGGTGCATCAGTTTCCGGGCGCGAATGAGGTTGCCGTCCTTCCCGGCCAGGCTGACCGCCTTCCCGCCTTCCTGATTCATACGGGCGACGATCTCCTTACCCACCAGTCCGGTCAGCACCATTTCTACCAGGTCGATGGTATCCTTGTCGGTTACCCGCAAACCATCGACGAAGCGGGTCTCCAGGCCGAGACGCTTGGAAAGCTGGGTCACCTGCGGCCCGCCGCCATGAACGACGATCGGGCGTACACCGACGTAATCGAGCAGAACGATATCCCGGCAGAATTCCTGTTTCAGGGATTCCTGGATCATCGCGGCCCCACCGTACTTGATCACCACGATTTTTCCGGAGAAATTGCGAATGTAAGGCAGCGCCTCGATCAGATGTTGAGAGAAAAGTTCGCGGTCCGACATAGTCCAACTATCCTGGGATTAATAAATTACTTTGTTCAAAGAATATTCAATAATACCTTCCGCTCCGGCACGCTTGAGATCGGGGA
>CAZFOX010000184.1:0-8614 GCA_964520565.1 uncultured bacterium
CATATATTTGAGATACTTACAACACTTTTCGTTTTAAACGTTGGGACAGTAGTGACTATAGATAAAAAAACACTTCTCGTTATTTCGAGAAGTGTTTTCTGGTTATTGAGGGAATTACGATTACCGGTAGAATTTCACGTGCATGCCGCGCGCTGCGACCGGTTCTTCTTCCGTCTCCTCTTCCTCCTCTTGAATGTGGCTTGATAGAGGATCGGTCTTCTTGGCGGCCAGCTGCTTGAACATGCATGTCTTACAGAACCGTTCGCCTTCCTTAACCGGACGTCCGCAACTAATGCAGATTGTTTTGGATTCTACGCTTGCGGGATCGTGGAGTTGGATCCGTTTTTCTTCGATCCATCGATCGAGCATTTCCTGTTCGATTTCTAAATTATCCATCACTTCAGTCATGGTGGTATGCGGATTCTGCCTGATATAATCCTGGGTTTCATGCAGGAGTTCTTCTTCTTCCTTATGGCATGCCAAGCAGACATCCGACGTAGCGCGATTGAATAAGGTTCCACACCGGGAGCAATTGGCTAATGTCATAATCCACCCTCTTTTTCTGATCGGATTCGATCGGCGATTCGTCTCATTCCAAAGGAATGTGAATCCTGGCGTTATGAATTCATGGGTCATTCAAGCAATGATAATGCCAGAATTTGCCTAAAATCTTAATTACGACATAATACAAGTATGAATCGTGAGGATTTACATGGATAGATATGTATAAGAACAATACAAAAACTGGATATAATCCCCATAATATAAACATTATGTTTCAATTAATGGAATCATCAAGATGGGGGCGGATTGGATTGGTCCACCCTAAAAACCTGAAAAAATTGTTTTTGTCATTGCTGAAATCGTCTTTGGATCGGAAGGATTTTTCCGGCTTATAATAAGGTATATCAAATACTTATATGTATCCCAAGATTAAAAATGAAGTTTGTTCCCCTGGAATCGTATAAGAAAAAGACAGACGCTCGTTAAAGGTCGCTTCGATCTTTCCGAAAATAAGAGAAAATGCGATGAGACAGGCAGGAGTTATGGATCATGAAACGTTACAATCAATTGAAGGGATTATTGAAAGAAGCGCATCGTCTGGCTCACGCCTATGGATGCGAAGAAATTGTGGATCTTTTAGGACAGGCGGAACTATCGCTGGTGATGGCTCGCAGCTCGTTTGTAGCTCATTCGGTATACGCCGGGTACGATCGTGTAACCGTAGAACGGATTGCCGAATATGTTTTTAATCCTCCCCTTAGCCGGAATTGACAGACTCCTTCCCTCCAGGCAATAAGGCCACCGATCTTTTAAACATTGTCAAGCAAAAACTTTATAAAAGTACTAACGGGAACGTTATACTTTCTTGTAGTCCGATTGTTAAACATTGTCGAGTAAAAAAGCATACAATGGATCGACTGGCGAATCGGATCATCCTTAGATTGCTTCACTTCGTTCGCAATGACATAAACGTATCGCTATGTCATTGCGAGCAAAGCGAAGCAATCTAAAATCGGATCGTTGTTTTTTACTCGATACTTCTGACTGATCGCTCTACCAGAATGAATCAAGAAACGGTCTGAATGCCATACAGCTGACAGAACGTTTGAATGTCTTTTTTATGCCGGCCATAAAACAGGCAGAGGTGATGGCCTTTTACCTCGCAGGCGTCTTCCAGATCGTCCAGTTGCAATTCGACGTTGGTGCGGCATCCTCCCGCGGGGGGATTTTCCGGACAACCGGTGACGGTTCCTCCATACAGCAACATCTGCGGTGGATTCTGGGCGGACAGGTACTTGATGAACGTGACATCCTGCCCGGCGGGGAAGAGTATGCGGGGAACGCAACCCCAACCGGCTTCGGCATGGTTGCGCAGAATAAACGGCTCGGCGGGGCCGCCGGGTCCCTGCATGCGGGAAGCACAGGTGCAATGCGCGCCGACGTAATGGTTTTTCACGGTATCCATCGAAGGATTGTGTTGAAAGGCTGGGAGCCCGAATAGTTGCTGAATGAGCATCATGCTCAGCGTCGCGTCCAGATCGGACTCGCACCCGGCGGGAATCCCCTGATCGCGCAGGCTCATGAAACCCATGCACGGCGGAACGTGTTTATGCGGACGATACAAACCGGGCAGACAGGTCATCATCACGGCGTCCGCTCCTTCTTCTTCGATAATCTGCTTGAGGACGTAATAGGTTTTGGCGGCTTCGAACACGTCATCTTCAGAGGGTTCTTCGCGGCGCAGCGCGGTTTTCAGATACCATTGCCCCAGCGCTTGGACTTTTTCCGAGCGGAGCGTTTGCGCGAAGAGGTCGTAAAAACGTTGCAGGGGCACATTCAGTACGCGAGTCCCCAGACCGGGAACTTCGGACTCGGAACGTTTCTCGCCGGTAATATTGACAAGGCGGCTTTGCTTCATCCAGGCGGCGGCTCGGATCGCGTTAAGACCCTGGGCTACGGCGTCCAGATTGTCAAGCGAATTGATCAGATGCACGCCGGTTTGTTTGTGATACCGCTGGATATGTACGTTCAGGATCACACCCAGCGATGCGAAAACGATGGACGGTATCTTGGTTTCCTCAATAATCCGCACGACGTTATCGAAATGGCTTTTCTTGAATGGAATCAGAAGAAGGCCATCCGGCGGATTCGACTTGACACTGTCAATAAAACGGGAAACGCTTTCGGCTCCATCCAGGGGAGCCGCTTCCATTTCGATGCGAACGCCCAACTTCTTTTCGATCTGGCGGAATTCTTGCAGGTATTTTTCCTGTCGTCCTTCCGCATCGAACGACGAACCCGGCCAGCTGTAATACCCGGCTTCATCCAGCGAAGAAGTGGGCGGGTAGGTGAATGCGCCCCGAATCAAAGCGGGTTTTTTCTCCACCGGTTTCACTTTTTCCTCCACCGGTTCCGCCAGAGCGAGGGTGGGGTGGAATATCCAGCCTCCTGCCCCGGTCCCAATGGCGAATCCGAAAGTCCGCCGGTCGATCCTGCCGTTTTGAATTTCGTTGGAGCGTGTCATCGATTATTCTCCCCATGGAAATGAATCAGTTATATCGGTTGCCTGTCTTTAAAGAATATCATAACGGAGAAGAAGAATACACGTGACAGACAATACGTTTTTATCCGGCCCTCATAAAAATGGATTTCCGTGGGCCCTTGTCATTGCGAACGAAGTGAAGCAATCCAACTCCCTCGCTCGTCGGGAGAGAGCCAGGGCGAGAGACGGATATGAAACCGCGTGTGGGCGGAGATACCTACGCTCCCAGCCTCTCCCTCACTTTCCGGGATTTCTATCACCTTCCATCTCTGTCATTGCGAACGCAGTGAAGCAATCTGTCATGGAATGGGGATCAACGCGCCGCTCAATTATTCTTCATTTCCCACCGGAAAAACGAATCCAGATCGACCTCGGACGGATCGCTCAAACGTCCTTGATTGCGTTTTATGTCGTACGCTTTCAGTTTCCCATAAAGCCACATGGCTTCTTTCCAGAGTACCGGGCAGTCGGCCATTCGCATTTCGATATAGGGTTTGGCGACCGTTATGTATCGTCCGATCCAAAAAAAGAAAAACTTGAAAACCAATTCCACTTCCATGTATCCCGATTTCGTAAAAAGTCCGACCGTCTGGATAAAGTCGATAACATCGTCCACGTGCTGCCAGTTTTCATCCTGCAAATTGGCTGATCGATTTTCGCAGAGGAAAGCCGCGGCTTCTTTCCGGATGGCTTTCACACCCTCGCTTTGGAACTGTTTATCCAGATCGATGATGAGATCCAACTGACGGGCGATGCGGGTGCGTCTCGATTCAATAATCAATGCCCAGATGCTGACGACCACACCCACCACGGAAGCTACGGCGATCCACAATTCGTAATTCATGAAAAACACCTCGCTGCAAAGAGTTTTGATTCGCTGAAAAGAGAGTACGGTTCATCTCCCCCATCGCAGAAATCGATGAAACGATCCGATTGTAACCCCATACTTCAATTGGGAAGAAGTATCCCATAGTGGAAATGAATCTTCATTTTTTCCGGGAACTCCTCACGGCTTTGCAAATATGGTATAAGGATGAAAACGAAAAATAGACAACAGATTGGAGTGTTATCATGAAGGGACGATGGATGAATTTTCTTTTTTTCCTAACAATTTCATTCCCGTTTTCCGCTGCCGGAGTAGATGGGAATACCGCCATGTTGCTTTCCCCGGATGACCGAATTCGGTTCGAAATAAAAATGAACGATATAAACGGCGCCTGGGGAATCTATTCCATTCAATATAAAGATCGATATATACTTCGCGATGCCCGTCTCCGATTGGACCTCGAAGAAGATAAGAATGGTCTTTCGCCATTAACCGTCGATTCTATAACGCGCTCCTCCTGCAACGAAACCGTGGAATGGCAGTTCGGTCAGAGTCGAACGGTTCCCGATCGATACAACGAGATGCTAATTCACTTTCACACAACCGCCGAACCCGGCCGACGGGCAGCGCTGATCGTTCGAGCCTACAACGAAGGAATCGCCTTTCGGTATGAAATCCTCGGCTGGCCGGGTGTGGACGAAATCCGTCTGGTGCGCGAGGAAACGGAATTTCGGTGGGAAGAGGATTACTTCGCCTGGGAAGAATATGGAACCGAAGGCGAGTATAAAAAAGTTCCCCTTTCAGCCATCCAGCCGAAATGCGAAACGCCGCTGACCGTCGAACTGCATCCCGGTGGCCCCTATGCCTGCATCATGGAAGCGGGAGTGATCGATTATCCCCGAATGTGGCTGTCCCCGCAAAAAGAAAATCCCAAAACGCTGGTTTCCGAACTTGGGGGCGATACCCGGTCGACCTTGCCCTTTCAATCGCCCTGGCGGGTGATTGTTTTCGCCGAACGGGCCGGAGAACTGTTGGAACGCAATTATTTCCTGCACCTGTTGAATCCGCCCTCGATTTTCAAAGACGCATCGTGGATCGAACCAGGCACGGTTATCCGCTGCGTGCAACTGGATACGGAGGGATGCCGGAAATACATCGATTTCGCCGCCGAGCATCGGATCGATTACGTGCATCTGGACGCCGGATGGTACGGGCCGGAACGCGAGGAGTCGTCCGATCCTCGCAAACCCAAAGACGGGCTCGATCTGCCTTATCTTCTCCAATACGCCAAAGAAAAGGGCGTCGGCATGACGGTCTACGTGAACCGGATCGCATTGGACAAATACTATCGAGAAATCTTTCCCCTTTACGAACGGTGGGGAATCAAGGGCGTCAAGTTCGGTTTTGTGGCGGTGGGGCCTCAGGAGAAAATGAAATGGCTCTACGACGCCGTCGCGCTGGCTGGAAAGCATCGCCTGATGGTGGATATCCACGACGCATACCGCCCCAGCGGTTTGAGCCGCACCCTGCCGAATCTGCTCACCCAGGAAGGCATTCGCGGTAACGAACATATGCCCACTTCGGAGCACAACGTCACATTGCCTTATACTCGTTATGCCTGCGGAGCGGGCGATTATACGATCTGTTATTACACAGATCGCATCAAGACCACCCACGCGCATCAATTGGCAGCGTCGGTGGTCATGTTCAGCCCCTTACAGTTTATCCTCTGGTACGATCGTCCCGATTCGTATCGGGGCGAACCGGAGATCGAATGGTTCGAATCGTTGCCGACGGTGTGGGACGAAACCCGCGTACTGGACGGCGCGATTGGCGACTCGATTACCGTGGCGCGTAGAAGCGGCGAGGAATGGTACGTAGCGGCGCTGGTAGATGAGAATCCACGGCGTGTAAAGATCGCCCTCGATTTTCTCGAGCCGGGAAAAACCTATCAGGCCAGTATCTATCGCGACGATGAATCGGAAACCGGGAGCCGAACCGGCGTGAAGATCGAGTGCGTTCCGGTAGATAATGCCACAGTGTTAAACGGCGCGATCTCCGCTCATGGCGGGTATACGGTGCGATGCGTTCCAGAGACACGGAAAGATAGAGAAAACTGATCCCTCGGAAGTATTTTGCATTTATTGGAGAGACAATAAAACTCAATTCCTGGCTATTCGTCTTATTAAGGGGAAAGGAGAGAATACCATGCAAATATTACACTGGGTTTGTAGTGGAGTTTTTATCTTTCTTTGGATTTTATGTGTGATTCATTGTTACCGGAAGAAAAATATTTACCGGTTGCTATTCCTTCCACCTTCGGCGGCCAAGGGCGTATGGTTTCTATCGTTTCTGACTTTCTCTCCTTTCGTCTTGCTGGCCTACTTGATCCTCGGAATTTCGATCTGGGAAAAAGAATACCGTTCCTTGTTTACCCATGCCTTTTTTTCACTCCTTTTCCTGTTCGGCGTCCTCATCTCCATCCCCAAATTTATTACCTTCCAGCCGGAACCCGTTCAGGTGGTGCGAACGCAGGAAGGATGGAAGGGAAGAGAGATCGAAGCCGGACAGATCGTGCCGGAATTGAATCCGTTTTCGTTACGATTCCATACTGGAATCATTCAAAGCAAAAGCAATGTTTCTACAACGACGGCGATTACATCGGGTTCCAATGCGATTCTCCCCTTCCGCCGCGTGGTGATTGTGTTGGAAAACAATGACCCTATTGTTTATGAATCCGCTCTGATCTTAACAGAAAAACTCAAGGAAATTCCGCGTGTGGAATCGGTGGAGATTCTGCCGGTGGATTTCAATCTCGAATCGGGAGGGCGGCTGCCGGATGCGTGGATTCGTTTGGGGATCGCGAATCGTTCTGAGATAACGATCCCCCCTGCCATGCGATTGGACGCAGGCATCGTGATGCAGATGAGCTTCGAACCGTACCCATCCGGGCATGGTTACGTTGAAACCTATTCGTTGCCTTATGTATCGTACAATCTGTATTGCGAACTATCGCATAACAGCCTTGGCGTTTTACTGGGTACAAGCAACGCGAAATACGATCTGGCGGCTCAGGATATCGGGCAGGATTTGTTTGCCACCATCGCCGGCTTTCTCGATACCAACCTGAAAAAATATGGAAGCCCGCCGCCGGAATTGGAAAACCTGACACCGGAACACAAAAAATTGGCCGATCCGCCATTACAAATCATGCGAGATACGCCGCCCATGGTGGATGGATATCTCCCCCTCGCCGAAGGCCTGTCGTATTGGGAGATTCCCATCGAAACGGACGTGCATCGCATGTACGGCCTCTGGGCGGAGGAATTGGAAAAGGCCGGTTGGAAAAAGCAGGATCGGTATGATAAAGAGAAGGATACGCCATCCCTCCGATACGCAATGGACGATGAACGGATCGTAATTTTCCCGCCGCGCCGCCGGAATGTAACAGATTCAAATCTTCAAAAAGCTGTAATCCAATATGAACGGCGCATCGAGCCGGAAACGATCCAAAGACGCCTGAAAGAGATCGTCTCCAAAGGTTGTTCGACCGATTTTCTGATGATGATGCAGAGTTGGATCGGACGCGATGAAGAATTGCAGCGGGAATATCTACATGCGCTGGAGCGACTTTCCGATTGCCGTCCCAAAATCCTGATACAAAAAGCGGAATTATATGGGAGCCTGAATCAGTTAGAAAAGCAATGGCGAACGCTGCATACCGCCCTGGCTGCTTTTCAGCTGATGGGCGATGAGGAACTAAACGAACCGGATATGAAAAAGAAATTGCAATCTTTCCAGGAGAAACACGCCAGCTTGGCCACCGACATTTCCTGGAAGGAAATCTATGAATCGCTGGGCGCTCGGGAATTGGATTTAAAAGCGGGAGTGGCTATCGAACGGGAGGTTAAACTCTTCGAACCGGTGGCGATTTTCTCCATCGATGAAAAAGGAAACATCTGGACAGTTTCCGCGGCTATGCTTGAGAACAAATCCACAAAGGACGCGTCGCCCTGCTCGTTACAGTTTCGCGATTGGAACCGGAATGGAGGAAGCACGGCGACAATCGGAGCCACACCGGTGGCCGGTAAACCAGATTGTTACGAGTGGTATCATTCGACCACCCAAAACGACATCCGGTACGGTGTAAAAGCGCACACGATGGATGGCAAAACGTTTTCGATTCGCTTGGATATTTTGGGAACCGGGGAAATATAGGAGTGCAGGGTTACCGCGTTATAGGTCCTAGGAGATTGCTTCACTTCGTTCGCAATGACACGATTATTCGCGGGTGCCAAGGATGGCGTTTCTCCCGTCTTAATTACAAAATACCTTTTTTATACAGAACGGGTGCCAAGGGCGGCGTTTTTTCCGCCCTTGTGGAACTTCTGGCTATCAATCCGAGCGCTTCTTACATAGACGAATTTGATGCGCGTCGATTTCGCCGAAATGATGAATGATTCGATCCGCTTCCTGGAGGGCGCTTGGACCGAACGTTCCGGTGATCCCGATTGCGTACATCCCCGCCGATTTGGCGGCGCGAAGACCGTTGATGGAATCTTCAAACACCACACATTCCTCCGGCGTGACTTGAAGACGTTCGGCGGCGATGAGAAAGATCTCCGGATCGGGCTTGCTTTGGCGGACGTCGTTGGCGCATACGACAGCGTCGAACAGGGGTTGGAGAGAGAATTTCTCGAGCACGAAATCCGCGCAGCGTTTTTGTCCGCTGGTCGCCAACG
>CAZFOX010000185.1:0-8542 GCA_964520565.1 uncultured bacterium
AATAAGGATTAGGATGTGTGTTGAAAAAAAGACGCAAAGAGACTTATGATTCTCTTTGCGTCTTTTGCTTTCTATATATCGATAATTACGCAATCCAGGGGCGCTGCCGATCCAGTTTTTCTTCGAGAATCTTTTTCGCAATAATGACGTCTTCCTGGATTTGAAAATCGAACATGCCTACGCATAGAAAATCGGCACCGTGGGTGAAGGCGTGTTTGAATCCCTCCATGGGGCGCAAGGCTCCCGCGGCGAGCACCTTGTAACCAATCCATGGCTTATTCACCGTTCGCATGAACTCAACGGTTTGTTCGGGCGTTTTATCCCAATAATTATCCACATCGTAATTATCAATAACATCCTTGGTTTGATCGGGACGCTGCTTGCCCCAGTAGTTATTGCTGTGAAGAGTTTTCATATAGAAATCGGGATCGACGCCGATTTTTTCACATTCGATCGGCACGTAGATCTCGTGTCCGGCGATCCCGGCGATCAGGCCGTTTTTCTTGATAAAGGCGACTACTTTAGCCAGTTCTTCTGTTTTTCCGGCGCGTACCCATGCGTCGGATACATTACCGAGAACGAAAATACCCACGGCGCCGTAATCGATGGCTTTTTGCACGCTGCTGTAAAGATCGTCTTCCTTGGGCCATACCTGCGCGAGAAATTGAATGGCGCCTCCGCGCTCTTTTCGATACCGGTCGAGCAGCCGAAAGGTATCGACGTGTTGGGTCGCTCCCGTAAACAATACGGCGGTATTGATGCCGTTCTCTTCGCACAGTTCGAACGTGTCGAGAATTTTATCTTCGGTGAAGTATGCTTTTAACAGATCGGATACATAAACCAACTCGCGGCTGTGAGCGTAACCGCCGATCAGGTTGCCTCCACAAATCAAACGGCTGATTGTGACGTTGCCGATCTTTCCCGCCGGCAATCCTTTGATACGATCTTTAGGCAGTTCGATTGAATTCTGTTGTGCGGCCTGGAGAGTTTTCTCTTCCAGACTCAAAGAAGCGGCGATAGCCGCCGTTCCCATCACAGAGGATTTCTGCAAAAAACGCCGACGGTTCATCACATATCTGCACATATCCATACTCCTCGTCTTCATGATAAATCATCGAATGAACTCATTTTAATGATGAAACGGGCGAATGTCCATTCGCACTTGCCGGGTGATCGCCATCTTGTTTCTGATTGTTGCGAGCGGGCGCTTGGCATTCGCGAATATCGCGAAGTTTTCTTCAAACCATGCCGAATCATCCGCCGTATAATCGGGACGAAAGCATACATTCTTCTGATTGCCGATGGACGGCTTGATCTGGAATCTCTGTTGCAAAGGCGGTTGTGGGGATAATACAAACGGGTATTTTGTATCGATTCCAAGGTGTCCTGCGGCCTTTTTAACTCTTCTTCTTATTACCACCCACGAATAGAAGCCATCTCCTTCTCTCAATCGAATTGAAATCCGCCTCCATCAATGATATGGTTTTGAATAGTAAATCCAAGATACAAGCAAGGAGAAACGATGGTGAAGCAGGTGTCTTCTCTTTTTTGGGTAGCTGGGCTGATGATAGCTGTGGCGTTCGCCGGTGCGGAGGACGATGGATTCGTCGATCTGTTCAACGGCAAGGATTTCGAGGGCTGGGAACAGCATGGAGGAACGGCCGAGTACACCGTGGAAGACGGCGCCGTGGTGGGAACCTCGGTTCCCAAAACCGGAAATAGTTTCCTGTGCACGAAAAAGCACTACGGCGATTTCATCCTGGAACTGGATTTCAAGGTCGACGAAGGTCTTAATTCCGGCGTTCAGATTCGCAGCGAGGTTTTCGACAAGGAAACCGTAGTGAAATACAAGAAAAGCGATGGAACGATCGAGGAAAAAAAGATTCCCGCCGACCGCGTTCATGGGTATCAGGTGGAGATCGATCCCTCCAGCCGCGCCTGGTCGGGTGGTATCTACGACGAAGCCCGGCGGGGATGGCTCTACGATCTGAAGGATGATAAGAACCAAGCCGCCCGCGAAGCGTTCAAGCATAACGAATGGAATCACTTCCGCATCGAAGCCGTTGGCGATTCCGTTAAAACCTGGCTGAACGGCGTACCCGCTGCCGATCTTCGAGACGATGTGACGCTCAAAGGACTCATCGCCCTTCAGGTTCACGGGATCGGCGACAACGCCGAAAAGGTTGGCAAACAAATCCGCTGGAAAAACATCCGAATTAAAGAACTGTCGAAATAAATGGTTTCAATCAATATCGAATTGTATGACATACTCTCGATGGCAGGGTATGGGGAGGTTGAGACTCTCGCAGAAATTTTCCCCCTGCCGTTGTTAACGATCGGGTGCCAAGGGCGGCGCTTTTTCTACCCTTGATGATTTACCCAACTCTCATCCCAATGAGGAGAATGAATATGACGAATCTACCACAGAATAATTCTTCGAACCATCAACTTCCCCGCCGACGATTTCTGCAATCCGGTGCGGCGGCGGTGGCTGGATTATGGATTACTTCCAGGTACGCGAGTGGGGCAGAATCCCCCAACGACAGAGTCAACGTCGCCTGCATTGGCATCGGTGCGCAGGGGCGTTCGAATGTGAATGGCGTTGCTAACCAAAACATCGTCGCTCTTTGCGATGTGGATGACGTGCGCGCGGGCGACGCGTATCAGAAATTCCCCAAAGCGAAAAAGTATTACGACTTTCGCCAGATGCTCGACGAAATGGATAGTCAGATCGATGCGGTGACCGTCAGCACACCCGACCATACTCACGCACATATCGCCGTTCGTGCCATGCGTATGGGAAAACATTGTTACTGCGAAAAACCGATGGCGCATTCGGTTTCCGAAGTGCGTCTGATGACCGAGATCGCCCGCGAAAAGAAACTGGCCACCCAGTTGGGCATGCAGCGCCACGTCAAGGATAACATGCATCGCGTGTTCGAGATCGTGCAGTCCGGCGTCATCGGCGAGGTGCGTGAGGTGTTCTGCCGAATGGGCGGTGATCGCGGCATGCCTGCTATGCCAACCCAGTTCCCACCGGTTCCCGAACATTTGAAATGGGATCTCTGGCTGGGACCGGCGATGGATCGGCCCTACAGTCCCGATTATTGCCCTTACAACTGGCGCTTCTGGTGGGATTTCGGAACCGGCGAGACCGGAAACTGGGCCTGCCACATTCTGGATATTCCCTACACGGCTCTCAAACTGGGACATCCCATTAAAGTCACGGCGTCTGGCCCTCCGGTCGATTCGCAACGCACTCCGAAAGCTTTGTTCTCCAAAATCGAGTTTCCCGAGCGCGATGGCCTGCCGCCAGTGACGTTGCATTGGTGTCATACCAAAGAGGCGATACCGGAAGTGAAAGAGCGTAACCTGCCGGCTTTTGGCAACACGCTTTTTGTGGGTTCCAAGGGAATGCTCGCTTGCGATTTCGACGAACGTAAATTGTACCCCGAAGATCAATTCGCCGATTTTAAGGGCCCCGAGAAGTTCTATCCCGACTCGCCGGGATTCCATCGCGAATGGATTAACGCCATCCGGGGCGGCGAACCGGCTACCTGTAATTTCGACTTCAGCGGCCCGATGACCGAAGCCGCCCTGCTGGCCAATACTTCCTACCGCGCCGGGCAGGGATTCGATTGGGACGCCAAAACCATGACCGCCAAAGGCTGCCCCCAGGCGGACAAGTATATCCGTCCCGAATACCGCGAAGGCTGGCCGTTGTAAAAGTTTATTAGTTCTATTTCACAAGAAGAAGAGGGCGGCGCGAGCCGCTCTCTTCTCGAAAACCCTAATCCACCAACGCCTGATACACCAAATTCTGGAACTGCCTGTGAATCCGTGTTTTTAGACTTGTGTGTTGTACCATAAAGAGACCGATCAAATCTTCCTTCGGATCGATCCAGAAATGTGTGCCCGCCGCTCCTCCCCACCCAAAGTTTCCAATGGAACCCAGGTCGGTTCTCGATTCAGTCAATTGCACGCTCACTCCCAAACCGAAACCGGATTTATAGCTGGAGTTGGCCCGCTGTTCGTCGGTAAGATGATCCGTGCGCATCAGATCCACTGTCTTGCGTCCCAATATACGCTTCCCATCCAGTTCACCGCCGTTCAAAAGCATCTGTGCGAATCGGTAGTAATCGCCGGTCGTCGCCGTCAGGCCGCCTCCGCCGGAGAAAAACTTCATCTGCTCATCAAACGTTCCCCAAATCTCGCCCGGTTCCAAACCGGTTTTATCTTTGTTGTAGGCGTATAACTGTGCGAAACGATCCCGTTTCTCTTTAGAAACGATAAAAGAGGTATCGTCCATATTCAGCGGCTCGAAAATTCGTTCCTGCAGAAATCGATCGAACGGCATGCCAGACAACACTTCGATCAGTCGACCTTGAACGTCCACCGAATAACTATACTCCCACCTTTCGCCCGGTTGAAACTTCAGCGGAATCGATGCCAGGACAGGGATTTTGTCTTTCAGCGGAATCCCAATGTCGAAAAGCTTTCGCTCATTCACCAACTTATCGGATACATGTTCTTTGGACAGACCGTAAGGCAGTCCCGACGTATGCGTGAGCAGTTGCAGGATAGTGACGGGGCTTTTGCGTTCCACGGTCCAGTATTTTTCGACAGTTCCCGATTGGAATACTTCCAAGTCCTTGAACTCCGGAAGATATTTCTCCACGGGATCGTTGAGAAAGAATTTCCCTTCCTCGTAAAGCGTCATTAGCGCCGCGCTGGTGATCGGTTTCGACATGGAATAAATGCGGAAAATCGTATCTGCCATCATGGGTTTCTGGTTTTCGATGTCCCGCATTCCGAAAGTTTCGAAATACACCACTTTTCCCCGCCGCGCCACCAGCACCGTAACTCCGGCGGCATCGCCGCCGGTAACAAATTCCTGCATGGCTCCATCGATGCGCTGCAACCGCTCCGATGAAAATCCCACCCTCTCGGGCTTGGTGATTTGAATCGAGGTTCCCAATGCAGACGTGCAAAAAAAGACGATAGATAATAGAAGGGTAATGTAAGTCCGGCTGGTTTTCATAACGAACTCCG
The DNA here is from genome assembly GCA_964520565.1 of uncultured bacterium. Lineage (GTDB taxonomy): Bacteria > Hinthialibacterota > Hinthialibacteria > Hinthialibacterales > Hinthialibacteraceae > CAZFOX01. The sequence goes on from CAZFOX010000185.1 coordinate 5,053, forward strand.
TATTATTGAAATGGAATTATCGTATCAGAAAATCAACCGATCCTCTAGAACGTGGGGCAATGGGATAAGTGAATTTCTTTTTCTTTTCTTGATACATCATCCCACAAACATCCTTGTTGCCTGAACGGAGAAAGCAAGCCGGATCCATTGGACCGGCTCATTCGAACTACCCGTGTTATAATCTATACGTGGGACATTCGCTAGATTGTCGTTGCGAACGAAGATCGGCGATCTTTAACCTCTGTGAATTATCTATATCGCTATGTCCCGTGAAAGGCCGAGTGCAACCTGCTATGAATAATCTCTTTATACAGATTGTATATGAAACCTGGATGATCCTGGTGATGGCAGGCCCCTATATCCTGTTTGGTTTCCTGATGGCGGGTCTGATTCATACATTTGTTTCGCCTGCCAAAATCGTTACCTTGCTTGGACAACGGAATTGGAAATCGGTTCTCATGGCCTCAGTCTGTGGCGTTCCTCTGCCGCTTTGTTCCTGTTCGGTATTGCCGACCGCCGCCGCTCTGCGGCAAAAGGGAGCCAGCCGCGGGGCTACTACTTCGTTCCTGATCTCTACTCCGGAGACCGGTGTGGATTCGATCGTGATGACCTATGGCATTATGGACCTGACTATGGCCATATTACGTCCTCTGGCAGCGTTTATCACCGCATCCGTGTCGGGAATCTGTGTGAATCTCTGGGGAGGGCCGGACGAACCTCCGCAAAAACCGACTGTTTCATCCTGCTGTCACTGTAGCCCCAAATCGGAAAATTCAAGATCGGAAAATGAATCCCATCCAGCAGGAAATCCCCCAAAGCGAGCCTGGTGGCTGGAGACAATCCGCTACGGGTTTTGGGATCTATCGAACGATCTGTCTCATTGGCTGGCGCTCGGTTTGGTCTTGTCGGGAATTATCTCCGCTTGTATTCCCGATACCTTTTTTCAAGGATGGGCGGGGCAAGGCGTTTCTTCGCTGCTCCTGATGCTAACTATCAGTATGCCAATGTATATCTGTGCCTCCGGTTCAACTCCTATCGCCGCCGTGATGGTCGCCAAAGGATTATCTCCGGGAGCCGCGCTGGTCTTTCTTTTGGCAGGCCCGGCGACCAATATTGGTTCCGTGCCGGTCTTATTAAAAATGCTGGGACGGCGGGCCACGGTTCTCTACCTTCTCTCCATATTCCTGGTCACTTTTTTGATCGGATTGGCCGTTAACCAGTACTACTCCTATTCCGGTGTCTCGTCACATATGGCTATTCATACCAATATGGAGGATATGAATAGGGGTTGGGGACTCTTATCCGCGTTGATCTTATTGGTGTTATTGCTCAAAGGGTGGATCGTCAAACCGATTCCCGGGGACTGGAAAAACTTGAACGATCGAATGGAAAGATGGATTGGCTTTCGATTGACATGGACGATCGTCCTTTTCGTTGGGATTGTCCTGGCGGCTCTCTCGTTTTTCTGGCCTTCTCGATAAAAACGAATTCTATCTGACGAGCGGATTTTTCCGGTATGCCCTGTTGGGTGAAAGATGAAAAGGATTATAATCTATATGCAACTTGGTTGCATGTTCAATTTTAATTTACACTGACCGAGTAAAAGGTAACTTATCCTCGGATTCACAGTATGAGTGAAGATGGTTCAGAAAACGCGCTTGCGGATGCCCGAATCAACAATACGTCCTATCCTTCAGGATGCCGGATTGCGCTGCACGCAGGGACGTATGGACATCTTGCGAATTTTAATCCAATCAGAAATTCCCCTGACGCATGAGGATATCTTCGGGAGGTTGATCCAAACGGGTATCAACAGGGTTACCGTTTATCGGGTACTGGAATCGTTACTGCAGGTTGGAATCGTTCATAGAGTGGAGGCGGGGGATCGGATTTGGCGGTTCGCCGTATGCGGGCGCCTGCATAGCGGTCATTGCCATCCCCACTTCATCTGCCGCGAATGTGGCCGAATCGAATGTCTCAACGAATGCCCTATGCCGGCGATATCCGCTTCAATCCCCCGGCACCGGATTGAGGAACAAGAGGTTTATTTACGCGGCTTGTGTGAGGCCTGCGCCGAGGGCTGACCGTGAGAAAAGATCTTAAAGAAAATGGAGTTATATTTGTGAATAGAATTGTTCTGTTCTCGATTGTCGTCTTGCTCGCGCCAAATATCTCTATGCTGGCCGCTTCGGCGCGGGAAGATAAAATCCAGGCATTTGTCAGCATTCCGCCGCAGATGTATTTCGTCCAGCGGGTGGGCGGTGAACGCATTGCCGTATCAGTAATGGCCGGGCCGGGACAAAGCCCCCATACGTACGAACCGACGCCCAGACAAATGGCGGCGCTATCCAGGGCACAGCTTTATTTTCGCATCGGTGTCCCTTTCGAATCGGCCTGGATGCGCCGGATCGAGCAGGCTTATCCCTCCCTCAAAGTGATCGATACAAAAAAAGGCATTACCCTACGCCGCATGGAGGCGCATCATCACGAAGAGGAAGCGGATGACCGTTCGCACAATTCGGATGAGGAGCACGAATTAGAAATCAACCAGGATCCGCATATCTGGCTAAGCCCTCTCCTGGTAAAAATCCAGGCGCAGACCATCTACGATGCGCTAGTCGAAATCGATCCTTCCCATCGGGAAGAATACCAATCCAATCTTGAGGCTTTTTGTACCGATCTGGATCGCATCGATGAAGAAATTAAGGAAATCTTGAAAGACGTTCGCGTACGAAAATTCCTTCTGTTTCATCCCTCATGGGGGTATTTCGCCGATGCCTACGGCTTGCAGCAAATCCCGATTGAACTGGAAGGCAAGGAACCGACCGCCCAGCAATTAACCGGCTTGGTCGAACTGGCAGAACGGGAAGGACTCAAAACTATCTTCATCCAACCTCAATTCAATAAACGGATCGCCGAAACCCTCGCACAAACCATCGGAGGCCGAGTGGCTGTTATCGATCCCTTGGCGAGAGATTATTTGGCTAACCTCAAGAAAGCCGCTTTGGAATTGCGAAAGGCTTTGCAATGAATCGCGATCGATCCGTTATCGAGATAGAAAATCTCTCCTATCGATACGACAGGGAACCTGTCCTGGATGGCGTTTCGTTAATCGTGAAAGATGGCGAGTTTCTTGGTATCGTTGGCCCCAATGGCGGGGGCAAGACAACCCTTCTTAAAATCATTCTGGGTTTTTTATCGCCCGAATCGGGAACGATCCGCGTATTCGATGGAACCCCCCGCCAATCGGCTTCCAAACTGGGGTACGTCCCGCAACACGCTGTTTTCGACCGCGATTTTCCCATCTCCGTTCTGGATGTGGTGTTATTGGGCCTTCTGGGAAACGTTTCTTCGCTAGGACGCTTTCATGCCAGCGAACGGGAGATTGCCGAGCATGTGTTGCAGAAAGTCGATATGCTCGAACTGCGCCACCGCCGGTTCGGCGATCTTTCGGGCGGGCAACGTCAACGTACCTTGATCGCCCGGGCGC
>CAZFOX010000186.1:0-2345 GCA_964520565.1 uncultured bacterium
GGGATTACGGGAGAATTACTATACGTTCAACGCCGTCTGGGCAGATATCAACAACGATGGGTTCCTTGATCTGTCGATTGCTTATCACCCGGCGCATGCCGACTTTCCCGCCGGAGTTCTCTATCAGTACCCTCATCCCCTTTATCTTTCCAACGGCGATGGAACGTTCACCAACATCAACTCCGAAGTGGAAGACGCAATCCTGATCACCGGGCTGGTGGATATTTCCCACCTGATCGGGCTGGCCTGGAACGACATGGATAGCGACGGCGACCTGGATGCGGTATTTACCGAAAACCACGGAGACGGCCCCATCCGGCTCTACCGAAACGATTCCCTGGCGGCAGGGAAACATTGGCTGAGCGTTGCGTTGAAGGCCGATGGCTTCAATACGCAGGGCGTGGGCGCAAAAGTATTTGTTTCCACCGATTCACAAACTCAAATGCAAATCATGGGTATTGGTGCGGCAGGTTGGGGTTCGAGTTCTCCGCTTCGCCTGCATTTCGGATTGGGAGAACAAAGCGCCGCTGTTATTCAAGTGCGCTGGCCGGATGGCAGCCTTGAATCGTTCGGCGAACAAACCGCAGGCCGCCGCATCACCCTGATTCAGGGAGAGGGAGAAGGGGTAACGCCCGTCTTGCATTGGATGGTGTATTAAGGCGGGTAATGGGATCGGGAGAGGGTGAAACGCTGAATTTTTGCAATGTTCCGCTACTTTCACCCTCTCCCTCGCTACTTTCGAGGAATCATGATGAGACGTTTTCGCCGTTCCGGTTTTCTGCAAGCCTTTACGCTGATCGAGTTACTCATTGTGGTGGCGATCATCGGTATTCTGGCCGCTATCGCTGTCCCTAATTTTCTGAATGCCCAGATACGCGCCCGGATCGCACGGGTGGAATCGGATCATAAATCGTTGTCGCTCGCCATCGAATCGTACCGGATCGACAACAACCAGCCTCCCCATTCACCTCCGCTCGGCGGGATCTATAAATACAGTTTTGCATTCCGTTACCATCCATTAACAACGCCGGTGGCCTACCTGAACGGTGTTCCCGACGATCCGTTTCCCCATCGCAGCGCGCAGGAGTTGGATCGATCCATCGATTACCGCACGGTTGCCGGCGGGGCGGCATATGGATATTTCCGTGCAGACTTCAGCGGTCCCGGCGGGCAATACAATTTCGGGACGCATAAGTGGATGGTTTCGTCCAGCGGGCCGGATGGCGAACTGCAATATTTTTCTTATTACCCCCAGGATGAAACGGAAGGTACAGAACTCTGCGCGGTATGCAATATTTCCGCGCCCGGCGTGAAATTATTCGCAACGCGGTACGATCCCAGCAACGGCCTGCAAAGCGCGGGAGAGATCATCCGCTGGAGCGGGCACTGAACAGCACAGGGAACGATGGGGGAATTCATCCTATCGCTGGGTGTGTTCTTGTTTCGATCTGCCAATTCGAAGAAGATTGTGTCGACAAGCGATTGTTTACCATTTATCTCCGGGAGGCATTCCGATGAGACGATTTGCGGGAAAGCATGCGTTTACGTTGATCGAACTCCTGATCGTTGTGGCCATCATCGGTATTCTGGCCGCCATTGCCGTTCCCAATTTTCTCAACGCGCAGAACCGCGCCAAAATCGCCCGCAGTTACGCCGACATGCGCAGCCTGGGAACCGGCGTCGAGATGCTTCGCACGGATAAAGGCGTCATGCTGATCGATCTATGGGACGACGATTACGAATGGGGAACCAAGCGTATTAAGGAAGTGTTCAACGGCGCGGGATTCAAAGCCAACCAGTTGGAGCGTACCAGCCTGGATGTTTTTGCTCCGCTCACCACACCGGTCTCGTATATCGCCTCGATCCCCACAGATCCCTTTATCGAAAAACAGGGCGTGGAGCGGCACGGCGGCAACAGCGTGACCTTCCGCTGGTATATCTACGGCGATCTGGAAGTACTCGATGCGTCCATCGGCGGTTTCTATGTGCCGCTTTACAATCCCAAAGAGAACACCACCAACCAATTCGGCGTTCGGCCGTTACGAACCAACGAATGGGTGCTGTTGGGATACGGACCGGATCGAAACATGGATTACGGAACCTGGGGGATTCCGTACGACTCGACCAATGGCCTGCTTTCCAACGGTGAAATCATCATCCGCACCGGCGGAGGAACCCATTAGACGCCAACCCACAAATACTGTAACGTATCAAATAGACGAGCGTTTCATTCCATGAGAAGAAATGAAATTTTTGCTTTATTTCGGCCAGGAGGGAATGGTGTTGTTTCGTGGCTTGACCAATTTCCGTTTCGTCAACAATCCCATCATCCGGCGCGAACTGGT
>CAZFOX010000186.1:2355-8535 GCA_964520565.1 uncultured bacterium
TTTTTGCAATTGCTGTTTTTCCTGAGTGCGGCGTCGGTCTGCATGGTTTACATCTGGCACGTCGTACTCAACTCGCCTTATAGGATCAATTTCTATGAGGAGGGGCGAAATTCATTCTATTTCATATCGGTTTTTCTGAGTGTGCTGGTGATGCTTTTGATCCCCATCTTCAGCGCCACGCAGATCAATCTGGAGCGCGAGCGTGACACTTGGGATTTATTGATTACTACCCCGATTTCTTTAGTCAGCATTCTGTGGGGAAAATTCCTTTCTTCGATCCTCTTCGTATGGCTGCTGCTCTCGGCCTTGATCCCCGTTTATAGCCTCAGTATGACCCTCGGCGGCGTCTCGCCCGAAGAAGTGATCTTCGTGGCCGCCCTCATAACCGAATGTGTGGCGATTGTAGCCCTTCTCGGCCTGATCTGTTCTATTCGTTATAAAAAGCCCATGAACGCTGTCATCTCGGCCTATGTCCTGGCATTCGGTTATTTTTGTCTATTCCCGTATATTGGAATATTCAAATACATGCTCTATGAACTGTTCCGGTGGCCTCAGACGCCGTTTCTTTACGGATTGCCTTTTTTTACATCCCCCTTCCTGGTGGCCATAGCGTATTTCAGCCGCTCCCTTCCTCCGCAGGGATCGTTCTTGGATCCCTGGTGTATCAGTCACCCCTTCCTCGCGCACGGCATCATGGTATGCCTGATGACGATCCTTCTGGTCTTCTGGGCGCTTTGGGGGCTCTATCGCCTGAAGGGACGCGACGAGCGCCGCCTGATCGCCGTGATACGCACCCGGATACGGCGGAGGGAACGCGCCCGGCGGCATCTAAAACCGTTTGACGAGAAAGAGATGTTTTCCGGGTGCAGGAATCCCATTGCTGAAAAAGACCTGCGCGAAGCGCATGGCCCTTTTAAGTACCGGCTGATTTGGGCGGTCTTGTTCCTCTTTGTGGCGGGACTTTGCCTGATGGGGATTCATTACGACGATACGCACCGCCGCTATTATTTTGCCCTGGTCTGGCGCGAGTGGATTCCCTTTACCGTGGCATGGATCTATCCGTTTTTTCTGATCCCCTACGCCGCCGGATCGATCCGCGGGGAATTCGATCTCAACACCTGGGATCTTCTTCGGACCACCACACTATCCGGCTGGCGGATTGTGGTGGGCAAGATCAAGGCGGGTTATATCCTGTTTCAGTGGCGGTTTTGGGGATTTTACGGACTGGCATTCGTTCTCGGTTTTTGGACGACGGGATATTATTTTTTGTATCCGGAAAACTGTCCGGGATATCTCAATCCGCGGGCGGTGGAATTTGTGGTTGGATCGTGCATCCTCATTCTGATTTCCGCCTTTTTTTACACCAGCCTGGCCGTTTATCTCTCCAGCCGTATGCGAACGACGGTTCGCGCGTACGCGGCGACTTTTACCGCCTTGCTGTTTCTGTTTTCCGGTTTTGGAATCATCGCACCCTTCTTCGGCACCGGAGGAATCGCTTTCTTCAAAGGAAACGGATATCTCATCTCCCCCCTGATTCTGTGTTACGAATATGGAACCAGACCCCAATCTTTATCGGGTGCGGCATGGTGGAAAGCCATCGCGATTCAATCGGCGTGGATGGCCGTATTCACGGGCATTTTATTCTCCGCAGCCACGCAACGGATCGGCCGAATCGGAGAGTTAAACCAGCCGTAAGAGCCCATTCCGCCTTCTGCTTGACGAACCCCTTGCGGGAAGCGACAATGACGGACACATTTATTATTCAAAACACCACAATCCGGAGTTTGAACCATGTATAAAATCGTCCTGTTACGGCACGGCGAAAGTGTCTGGAACAAGGAAAACCGTTTCACCGGCTGGACCGACGTCGATCTGTCGGAAAAGGGAATCTCCGAAGCCCATAAGGCGGGTAAAGTATTGAAAGAAAATGGCTTCGAGTTTGACGTGGCCTACACGTCCGTACTCAAACGCGCCATCCGCACCTTGTGGATCGCCCTCGACGAACTCGACCAGATGTGGATCGACGTGCATCGCACCTGGCGGCTGAACGAACGCCATTACGGCGCTCTTCAGGGCCTTAATAAGGCAGAGACCGCCGCCAAACATGGTGAAGAACAGGTTAAAATCTGGCGGCGCAGTTACGACATTCCTCCTCCGGAACTGGAGAAATCCGATCCGCGCCACCCTTGCAACGATCCCCGGTATAAAAACCTGGATCCAAAGGATTGCCCGGCTACGGAAAGTTTGAAACTGACCATCGATCGGTTTCTGCCTTATTGGTTCGAAACCATCGTCCCCGCTATCAAGGCGGGTAAAAAGGTGATCATCGCCGCTCACGGCAACAGTTTGCGCGGTCTGGTCAAGCATCTGGATAACCTGAGCGAGGAGCAGGTGCTTTCGCTCAATATCCCCACCGGCCTGCCGCTGGTTTACGAACTGGACGCCAACCTGAAGCCGATCAAAAGTTATTACCTGGGCGACGAAGAAGAAGTACGTAAGGCGATGGAAGCCGTTGCCAACCAGGGCAAAGTGAAAAAGTAATTCATGTTTGCATACACGCGGGGCGCTGCGATGCCGCGCCCCGCACCGATCCTCGATCATCCATCCTTTTCCGCACGGTTCGAATATGACCTCTCATTCCACCGCCATTCAGATTCCTCAACGTTCGGTGATCCGCGAGACGTTTCCCAATGGAAGCACGCTGCTCTACACGCCCAATCCCTACAACCAGATCGTGGCGATTCGTATACTCAGCCGCTTGGCTTCGCGCCATGAATCGGCTGACAAGGCGGGCATGGCCAACCTCGCCATGCTTCTGCTTTCCGCCGGGACAGAGCGGCATTCGGAAGAAGAGATCGCCGACAACCTAGAGCGAAACGGAGCGCATTTCAAATCGGAGGCGGGGAAGGATTACGCGTCGATCAACCTGCTGACCACCACGCATTTTCTCCGGGAAGACCTGGAGGTGGTGTTGGAACTGATGGACTGTCCGGTTTTTCCCGAAGATAAACTGGAGCGCGAGCGGGATGTGGTGCGCATGAACATTTTGGAGCAAGAGGATTCGCGGTTGCAATTCACTATGCGCGTCTTCCGGCAGAAGTATTTCGGCTCCCATCCTTATGCCTGGCCCAGTATCGGATTGGTGGAAACGCTGGATCATATCCAGCGCATCGATCTTACCGAGTTCGCCGAGACGGCTTTCGATCCCGCCCACCTGGTAATATCGGTCGTTGGCGGTACGGAAGACGGCGAAGTGCGCCGGACGATCGCCGAGGCGTTCGCCGCCCGCCCCGCGCGCAAGAGAAACGGCGTTCCGCCTACGCTCCCGGCCTCGTCGGTTATCGCTGCGAATGCCGAATGGATCGAACGCCGCGAATCGGAGGCGGAATACGTTGTGATGGGGTATCCCGGCTGCGGGATGTGCGAAGAGGACGCGATTGCTTTGCGAGTGATTTCGGCGCTATTGGGTGGTTCGATGGATTCGCGCCTCTTTCGAGAAATCCGCGACAAGCGCGGGCTGTGCTATCAGGTTGGCAGTTCCTATGGCCCCCAGCGCGATCATACGCCGCTGCTGGTTTATGCCGTCACTTCGCCCAAGAACCGCGCCGAAGCGGTCGCCTGCACAGAGGCGGAAATCGAGCGCCTCAAAACCGAACCGGTCGGCGAAGATGAACTCGAACGGGTGAAAACCTACGTCTGCGGAACCTACGTGATGTCGCTTGAATCGAACATGGGACAAGCCTCTTCGTACGCCTCCTTTGAAATCCACGGCCTGGGGTGGGAGTTCGCCAATCTGTATCCTGGCAAGGTTTACGCGATCACACCGGAGACCGTTATGCAAACCGCGCAGAACTATTTCACCCACCGCCTGCTGACGATCACGACGCCGGAGGGGTGAGGGAAGGATCATTCCATCACCATCCAATCCGTCACTTCCGTTTCCCGGACGCGGTAGAGGCCGATGTTGTTTTTGACCGCGTTGTCCCAGTCGGCCAGGATTTGCCACCAGTTGTTCATCTCCTTGTTTCCATCGAAAACGATGCCGTTTTGATAGCCGGGGAAATTTTGCCGCCAGTACATGTAGAACTGATTCTCGGCCCGGCCGAAATCGAGCGAGTAGGGCGGCGCAGTTCCCCATTCGGTCTCCGGTGGCCAGGGATAAGGGATTCCACGCCAGGTATCCACATTGACGAGTTTCTGTGGGCCTCCGTCCGGATGCCAGTCCTCGCAATCGCTTAAGACCGGCGTGGGACTATCGTAGACGTAATCCAGGGTGGTATTGGGCGGCATGTGGGTCCAGCCGCACCGGCCGGTGATCCAGGTGTTGGTGTCGTCCATCCCGCAGAATTTGTGAATGAAGAGATCTTCATTGCCATCCTGTATGTGATTGATGTGGGTCAACATGGTTTCGTGTTGGTGGCCGTGGTTGTGCAGGCCGCCCAGGCGGTGGATCAGATATAAATAGACGATATAGAAACGATTGTATACCGGCAGGTCGTTTTGTAGCCGGGCGCTGTTAGAAATATCCCCGGTCACCGGGCTGGATAGATTGGATTCGGGCAGTTCATAGCCAACGCCATTTATTTTGTATATATCGTACCACATCCAGAATTCTTTAACGCCCAGTTCTTCGACCAACTGGCGGGCGTTGATGCGCTCGAAAACCTGTTGATAGTCCGGGTAATAATTGGCGGGATTCCACCAGCACATATCCTTGGATATCGGCATATGCTCGTAAATGTTGATGATTTTTACCACCCGCACGCCGATGGAGGGAGGCGCGTTTGGATCTTTGTAGCCGTGATAACGGCTTCCCTCCTCCAGCATGAATTTCATACGTTTGTAATAAACATTCTGCCGCGCTTTAACCTCCTCGACGGTGACGGTTTCGCCGCTCAGGTGTTCGATGTAATTTTCGTCACGCAGGGGAAAGAAATTGACGATGGCGACAGGTAGTTCGTAGAGATAGCCTTCCGCCGGAGTGGCCAGAAAATCGTCGATCTTCGATTCATCCGGGGGGCGGTAAATCGTATCGACCGCGATGGTCCCCAATAGCGAAAAGTCTCCATACCGGACGGTGAAGGTAGTCTTTCCGGGATTTTTCCCGGCGATCTCGCCGTTCCGGTCGACAGTTGCCACATTCGGATCTTCGATACTCCATTCCGCTACGCTGCTGGGCAGGCTGGCTACGCCAATATCGGTATCGGCCAGGATTTTGGGAGAAAAACGCCAGCCGGATTGCAACCGGACTGAATCGACATTCAGATGAATGCCGGAAACGTTGAAACCGCCTTTCATGACGCTTTGGCCAATCTCCTCCGGTGTACGCTCGATATCACTCAGGCGGAATTCATCGACGATGACGTTGGCGTGTTCATTGGGGAGGCGGCTTCCGAAATCAAGGAACTCCACCGGGTATGGCAGCAAATCCACTTCCGTGGCGGGGTTATCCATGATGGGGACACCATCCACGTACATTTTTTGCCGACCGGGAATTTTCCATGTGATGGCGACGTGATGCCAGTCGGTGTTCTTCCAGTTCTGCACGTTCAGATACCCGATTTCGTTATCGGGACGAGCCAGAAACGCAACCAGAATTCCCGGAGTGTTGATTTGCAAAACGATCTCGTGCAGGTGAAAGACTTGCATAACGTAGAAATCGGTTCCGATCCATTGGGGTTGAATCCACAATTCCACGCTGCCTTCTTTGGGATCGAATCCGGGGGGCATGGCATATCGGAGCCGGTCTCCCGCGTTCATATCCGCGCTTTTATGAATGCGCAGCCCTTCACCAAACAGTCCCGGTTCGAACGCGATCCCTTCCGCCGTTTCGGGAACGAGTCCTTCGCTGCTTTCCAGCGAGTTATTGAAATGGAACAACAAAACGGTATGCTCGTCGGCAGTAAGTTCGCCGGCAGACAGGACGAGAGGCGAACCAACAAGCAGAAAGACAACGAAAAGGGGTGGGATAACCGTGCGGAACATGGCGAATCTCTCCCTTACGATAACAGAATTCGCGAAGACGCCGGTCTTCGGTCTTGAATATCAGATTATATTGAGAATTGTATCTGTTGGTCGGCGATGGGGAATAGTAAAAATGAAACCAGTAGTCTGATCGTTTAATATTGTCAGATTAAAAAAGCATACTATGGATCAACTGGCGAATCGGATCATCATTCG
>CAZFOX010000187.1:0-3997 GCA_964520565.1 uncultured bacterium
GAGACCAAGAGTTCGATGAACTTGGGCTGCACAATTAAGGATTCATATAGAGCCGACCGCGCTTTGAAAGCCGATACTAATTTTTCGAAATTAGTCAGAGCCAAATCGGGATCTGGACTGTTTTTCAAACAGATTAGAAGACGAGGAAGAATGGCCTTGAACAATCGGCTGGTTTTAGGTTGAAGATGAAGATCGGGCGATTTGTGTAACTCTTTAATAAAAGTAAATGCCCGCCTGGGATCTTCGAATTCATAAAAACTCAACAAATCGCCGATTTCCTCGGAATAACTTTCCTCTTCCACCAGGAAATTTAAATTATCCTGCCATTCCTCGCGATGGAATACAGCATTATAAATCGAACGGACATCCTTTGCTGTAGTTTCGTAAAAATCGAAAAAGACATCCCATGAGGTAAACCCCAAACTGGAACACAAGCGCTCTCGATCTTCTGGTTCTTCCGGCAACTCGTAAACCTGTTGTTCATGCACCATTTGTAAGCGATGCTCCACCCGGCGCAGGAAACGATATGCTCTGAATAGTGTGTTGTAATCGTTGGAATGAAGAAGATGACTCTCATGCATTCGTTGCAGCGATAATAGAGTTCCCGCCAGTTTGATCTCCGGGTACTGTCCCCCATACAACATCTGAACGGCCTGTACGAAAAATTCGATATCGCGAATTCCACCGTAACCATTCTTAAAATCGTAGATGCGATTATGCAACGTACCGAGTTTAGCGAGTGATTTTTCGCGCATCCCATCCACTCCGCGCAAAACTTCGGCGATCTCCACCTCATCTACATATTTCCGATATGTGAATGGAGTAATAATCTGGATAAATTGTTTGCCGACTTCGGCATCTCCCGCTACCGGCCGAGCTTTTAATAGCATCTGCCGTTCCCAATTTTGACCGTAAGTTTGGTAGTACATTTCCACCGTCATCAGGGAAACCGCCAAGGCTCCCTTATCGCCTTCCGGCCGTAATCGGTTATCGATTCGATAAAGAAAACCTTCTTCGGTTGTCTTGCCTAGAATATCGCAAACATTCTGTGCCAATTGGGTGAAAAATAATTCATTACGAATGGGTTTTTCCTGTCCCCCATCTGTTTGCCCATCGAAATTATATACGAACATTAAATCGATATCGGAACTGAAATTTAATTCCCGTCCCCCATGCTTACCCAAGGAGATCACGGCCATTCGGGAAGGACTACGGTTGTCTTCCGACCTTGGTTCGCCAGTTTGGTGAACGAGAGCGCTCCAAGCCATTTCAAAAACGCTCTCGATCACCACATCGGCCAAATCGGACAACTCTTCGGTAATCTTCTGAATGTCTGCCAGTCCGCATAAATCCCGGATGGCAATACGGACAATTTGTATACGATGGAATCGCCGCAGTTCGTTTTGTGGACTGGTGGACGAGACCATCCGGCTATTCAGTTCCCGGCGTAATTCAGCCTTGGTATAAATCCGATTTAGGATATTTTCTTCGAGAATTGATCTTAAAATTTCGGGTTTATGAAGACAAAAACCCGCCAATCCTGGAGAATATGATACGAATATTTTCAATTGATGATGAAGAGTATCTGATAAAGTGGATGGATCGATCCCCGCTTCATGCAATGCATCTATCAGACGATTCAAAAGAGATAAGGGATCGGCTGGAGAGAGAGACATTGCAAACACTCTACGATGAAGTGGAATTCAGATATCTTTCAATTTTATCGGTGAAAGCGCGAGCTGCGGCTGTAATATCTTCCGATGCCACGATAGCCGTTACGACAGCAATGCGCCGCGCTCCTTCTTTTAATACCTCTTCTACATTCTCAAGTTTTATCCCCCCCATCACCGTAAAGGGATGATCGACAGCCTCCAAAACCTGAGATATCAATTTCGGCCCTACAGGAGAAACGGCTCCCTTTTTAGTCTGGGTAGCAAAGATCGGCCCGATGTTAATATAACTGGCCCCTTCCTCGACCGCACACCGAGCCTCCTGAACCGAATGGGTCGATGCCCCAATGAGAAAATGGGGCCCCGCAATCCTTCTTGCTTCTGGAATAGGAAAATCGTCCTGCCCCAGGTGGACGCCATCCGCTTCGACGGCTAGAGCGATATCGAGGTGATCGTTCATTATGAAAGTCACACCCCGCTCGCGCGTCAATTCACGCAACCGATATGCCCAAACCAGAAGTTCCCGTTTGGACATCTCCTTGTCGCGCAATTGGATACAGCCCGCGCCGCCCTCGATTGCCTGTGAGGCCACTTCATCGAAATCGCGGCCTCTGGAATATTCGCGGCCTAAAACAACATACAGATGAAAATCCAGTTTCCGTAGATGTTCCCAACGATCCAATTTTGTGAACGTAGGGGGTTCCAGATCGTAACAACGGTATCGTAGTTTGGATAATTCCGTACAGGCGTTTAGATCGATTCCCCGAAACGATTCTTCCAACACCCGGAACGATTCCTGGGCGCGATGGATGTTGGTCCGTGTTAATTCCACCAGATCGTTATGCCGTTTGGCTTGGAACAAACGACCCACATCGCCGACACTATCGCGGCTTTCCATTCCACGCCGCTGTAAACCGGGAATCGAAATGAGGACTGCCCATAAATCCGATCGAAGCGAACGCCAGGATTGAGCCAACACGGTATCGTCCAGAACAAAACGCGCTACATCTCCAACCACGCGCAACGCCTCCGCCGCACGATCGGCGTTGGCATCGATCATCCGGTAAAATCCTGCGTCCGATTCTCTCACGATCGAACTCCCTTACTAATAATCCGGCAAAAAGTATTTTAAAGACGAAACTCACACTATATTATTCTGTACTAGTCACTTGAATCGATCCACGAAGTCTTGTGAATCGAATTTACGTTGATGACTTTTTGCCGTTTCGTCCTTACTCATTCTATCAAGAAAGAACGAACTCCTGTTTTGCATGAGAATGCACTAAAAGTCTAACGGGGGACTGCTGGCATTGGCATACAGTTTTTTTGCAATACGGCCTGCCAAAAAGGCTTGCCGTCCCGCAATTGCCGCATGCTTCATGGCAACAGCCATCCGAACAGGATCTTTCGCTCCGGCGATACCTGTGTTTAACAACACGGCATCGCATCCCAGTTCAAAGGCGCGGCTGACATCGGAAGCGGTTCCCACACCCGCATCCACAATAATGGGTACTTTCGCTCGTTCCAGGATGATACGGATATTATTTGGATTGAGAATTCCCTGCCCCGATCCTATGGGCGCTCCGGCGGGCATCACAACTGTCGAACCTTCTTCCTCCAGTTGTTTGGCAATCACTGGATCGTCGCTGGTATACGTCATGACAGTAAAACCATCCTGAACCAGGATTTTCAAGGCTTTCAGCGTTTCGACCGGATTAGGCAATAGGGTATCGGGATCCCCCAAGACTTCCAGTTTTACCAGATTCAGATTGGAAATTTCACGGCCTAATCGGCAAACCCGCACGGCGTCTTCCGCATTGTAACAACCGGCCGTATTGGGCAGGATTGTATATTTTTTAGGATCGATGTGGTTTAACAAATGATCGTCTGCATCGAAATCGACCCGGCGCAATGCCACCGTAACCATTTCTGTTCCGGACAATTCCAAGGCTTTTTCAGTCTCTTCGAACGACTTGTATTTTCCGGTTCCCACAATCAGGCGCGAATGCAGCGTAATATCGCCGATTCGTAACGGCTCATCGTGTATGTATTGGCCTTCTTCAATCATCATGGACTCCTTTTCCGTTCCCACCCCCGACAAAACGCAATATCTCTATTTCATCGCCATCTTGAATGTAATAGTGCTCGTACCGATCCCTTTTAACGATTTCCCGGTTTATCTCAACCGCTACCTGTTGTGGATGCAGACTCAATTCATCCAACAATTGCAATAATGAAATTGAATCGCCAATTTCTCGTACTTTTCCGTTCAAAACGATATTCATTTCAATCCTTACTTTTTAATTTTCTTCCAAGGGAACGGTCAG
>CAZFOX010000187.1:4007-8531 GCA_964520565.1 uncultured bacterium
ATTTGAGCAAACTATTTGAGCAAATCTGTCTGGCATCCTATAAAATTCAAATCCAGATACTCCTGCGATTCCATTTCATCGAAGCTAGTTTCGGCGATTCACCTTGTCAAGGTAATGCCAAAACAGCCGGGATGATACGATTCCCGGCTAATGGAATTAAAATGGAATTCCGGAGTTACCGCACCGAATCGTCTTCGGGTAGTCCCAGTTTTTCATATAAAGCCCGCCGGCCTTGTTTATCTTTTTCAAGAATTTCGTGGGCATATTGTGCAACTCTTTTTGCATGTTGACGCGGAACGACAATCACGCCGTCGCCGTCGGCCACGATAACATCGCCCGGCATCACCAGAACGCCACCCAGAACGATCGGGCGATTCACGGATTCGATCTCGTTGCGGCCTGGCCGAATACCTCGTCCCGGTTTGCGCAAATATAACGGAACTTTTTCTGTGATAATTTCATCCGTATCGCGTACCGATGAATCTGTAATCACTCCAACGCAACCCCGGTTAACCCAACTCATGATATTATTAGAACCGATGCTCCCCACATCCGATGCATAGGCGTCATCAAAGACCAGAACGGTTCCTTTGCGGATCAATGGGATGAACGGTTCCGGCGAGAATTGGTTGTAGAATGCTCCTTCCCATCGATCGAATTCTTCGGGGAGCAAATTTCCCGCCGGAGGTTTTTGAGTCGGGACATAACGTACCGTCACGGCAATTCCGATAATGCGATGCGTATAATGTTCCACATCTTTCCAAAGAGGATGAATTTCCGGATCGACCAGGCCGATTCCATGCAATCCGGCTTTATCCATGCCATCACAGGTATCCGCGACCCGCAAACCCTCATAGAGTTTCAATAAATCCCGGTCTTCCTCCTCGGAATAAACCTGTGTGGAAAGAAAATTTTTACCGGCTCGCAGTTCTTCTGAAGAAATATCCTCGGTGCCCCAGAGGGGTACTCCCATAAGGCAAATACCGATCCAATATCCAACGAATCGATTCATCCCCATTCTCCATTTCTTTTATTTTCGGATCAATACGACCCAATCCTGGGTTGGTTCCGAAGGCGGATTGCCAATGGATTTCATACCCGGCCCCTTTGTTTCCAATGTACTCCCGTTTTGCAAATCGCCCCCGCTGCGGGGATCGTACCATAAAATTTTATACGTCCCCTCTTCCAACTGAATTTCCGTGCTTCCACCCTGCGGCAAATAAATTGCATAGATTTCACCAGGCTTGGCAAAGCAAAAATCATCGCTGGCCGATGTCAATTCGTCATGATGTTGCATTTCCATAAACGGAAGATATTCATGAAAGAAATCCAACGCGAATCTCGTATAATCCCATAGGCGATCCCGGGATCGCCAATCCTCGCAGTTGAGATCGTTGTGAGCGAACCGATACCCAAAATACCATTCCACACCAGCGCCGCCCGCCATCAGATTTCCCCATAGCGAATAATGCCGTACCTCTCGATGTTCGGGATCGTCCTTGTCGGGTTTGACACCCGTTTCCGCAGGACCGATTTCATCCAGGCAAACAAACCAGGGATTGTTCGATTCCGCAGAACGATCGATCCAACGAATTGTTTCGGAATGCGTTTTTTTCGGATCGCCCATTTGCAGAGAAGGACCTTGCAAATCCTGAAAACCGAGCAGCGGGGCATACACCTTTTCATATTGCCCCGGAAAGGTATGAACCACCACCGGATGATCGTATGGATCGACGGCATGAATATACGATGCAAAAGCCTTGAGTTGTTCGGTTGTATTGGTGTTTTCTTCGCCCAGATTCCAGACCAGAGCCAAGTGATGCCCGAATCGAGCGATCAACTCCCGATAATAAAGTTTCCTCTCCAGACAAAGATCTCCTCCATTAATCAATTGGTCGTTTTCCGTCTCCTGCGTGACGACATGCAAAAGCAATCCCAATCGATCCATATGCGAGAAAACGATTTCCCACTGATCCAGTTTGCTGCAATCGTATCGGTCTCGTGTATACATATCGATCCACGGCCATACATCCCTCCCATCGCCTTCCACATTCATGGTCAGGAAATAAACGCCGTTCATCCCTTTGCCCGCCAGATAATTCAATGCGCCAATAATCCCTTTCCCCTTCGTATCTTTCCAGACCGGATCGCCTTCCTTCCAATCCCGGATATGCGGTTCGTACTTATGCAACCAGCTGATGGGCGCTTCTCCATCTCGTACCAGACCGACGTGATCGTTGAACGATTGTAGAGTGCTATCGAAATCGGCATATCCAAGGAAATTTTCCGGACTATCGGCTCCACCCTTCAGTAAATACTCTCCATTCCCGGCAAATTGCAGATAACGTTTCCCAACGTATCGTAACAAACCCTTGGCGCGAAAATCCCGTCCCCGTTTATCGCTGGGGACGATCGTGAACTCACCGGTGATTCCATTAATAGATTCTGCTTTCCCTGCTTGAGGATCATCGCTCACAGCGATATCCTGCCCCTGTACAAACGACACGCGGTAAGACCATTTCCCGGCACGATCGGGTACAAAATGCACGCGCCACTGATTCCCTTGTTCCGCTCCTGTATTGGCTGCATCGCCATCCCCCGCGAAATATCCGGGAACGGTCATTTCCCGACCATCCTGAGAAAATGTAACCAGCAATCGATAATGACGGAAAGGATTCGGAATGGCCGTTTCACTGCTTTGAGGGCCGTTGAAAGTCAAGGTTACCACATGCCATTGCATCAACTCGCCGTCGATCTTTACGGATTGTTCTGTACAGAAGCCCGCAATCCCGAAGAACGATGTTACTAACAGCCCATAAAGAAATCTTTCATTTTTTCTTATACTCCAAAGCATAATTTTTTCTCCTCCCAAGGATTCCATTGCTTTCTTTCATTTTAAGTAGGGCGAAAATTTTCTTCTTAAAAAACATACTATTGTTCGAAATTGGGAGGGAAACGTCCGATAAATTCCCGTTCGTTCATCAGAACGCGAACGTTCGATGAATCGCCTCCCCAAAAAACAATTTCGCCCATGCTGCTTATTCCATTGCTAGGATCGTAGGTTTGAAAAGGATATTGATAGAAGAGAATCTCTGACTGGTACCAATAAATCACCAGCATATGCATCCGGGAAGGCCCCGTTGAACTTAGAGAATAAGCAGTAATACGATCTTCTTCTGCCGATATGCGTTTTTGTGCATATCCCATCCAGTAGGGCCGCCCTGCATCCTTGAGAAAAGGATCGACAGGGATCGCGGATAAATACGGCACTGGCGATGTCAGCCAGGGCAACGACGCATATTGACTGGTAGTCCTAGCGGCGCGAACGACACGCAAGGGGGGATATCCCCTTTGATCCAGACGGTATTGTTCCTGTGCAGAGATCATAACGTGAATATCCGAGACAGCCTTGGCGATTTTGGCTCGAATGAGGGCATTCAATACATAGGGAATCACAATAGCCGCCAGGATGCCGATAATGGCCACGACGGTCAATAGTTCGATAAGAGTAAACGATTCGCGACTTATTATTATCCTGCCCGACACGGTATATTGTCTCAATATTGTCTCAATTTCCATTCCATGTCATACAATTGAGAATCATTTGACAATAATTGCGCTCTTGAAATTCAATCGGAGTATGTCCGGGTTGAAAGTAAAATACCCATCCACGCCCGGAGCGTTTGTACCAGCCTCCGCGATCCTGCATAAAGATTTCCCCATTTTGCGGATCCTGAAACATGAATCCACATAAAATAACCTTTTCCCGGCCATCCTGAAAATGATGATTAAGGAACACCTCCGAGTTTTTGATTTCCCATGCGGGATAATTCACTTTTCGACTGGGAGAATCGGAGGATCGATAATCAACTGTGGTTGGCCATGTCACCTTATTCGATGTTATATAGTGATTGGGATTCAAATTTACCAGGAAATAATCTCGATCGTGAATCCAGGTGTAAAAATTCTCCGGCTCCTGCTCTTTTTCCGGTAAAAAAATCCCAAGCAGATCCAACCATTCCGGAACTTTGCGTTTTTGAGAGGAAATGCCGTGATGCATAACAACCAGACGTCCCCCATTTTGAACGTATTCAATCATTCTTTGTGCCGCATCGAGATCGAGCGCTCCATGAACAAACATAAAAACAGCCAAATAATCGGATAATTTCTCCGGCAGTTTCGTTTGTTCGGCCATCGCGACATCGTAATGCCCTTCGTCTTGAAGGAATATTTTCAGTATCTCCATCTGAGGCCATTCATCCGCTACAATAAGCGCCGATTCGCTCCATGTCGAACCCGTCAGGATAACCAGAAAAACCATCAACCACTTCATTCGACTCATACTTTTGTCTCCTGGATTGAACTCTGTATATATATATCACTTTCAATAAATCAAAGTTGTCATCGCATTGTACCAAAATCAAGATTCTGAGTCCATTCACAAATTTTCCCTTGGAGGAGAAAGAAGACAGAAGGGAAGAAAAAACCGATTTTCCATGATACAGTAGATGATATCTTCCAATG
>CAZFOX010000188.1:0-8511 GCA_964520565.1 uncultured bacterium
TGCGAAGCGGCTGTCCCTTGCGCAATCAGTGTATTCAATTGATCGACGTGGTCTCGAATTTCGGGGATTAAATCTTTCAGCGCGGCCCGGCTCATGACCGCGTAAATTCCCTGCTCGACGCCGTCGAACGTCCACGCTAACAATCCGCCAATCAATGCCAGCCAGGCATAAAACGGTTTCTTCGCATAGGTGTCTTCGATGAGAATGGATTGAATCGGTTGTTCTGTCATAGGGATTCTCCCACTTCTTTCTCGATCAACGGAATATCGGACGACTTGAAGAATGAATCGATTCTTCAAATTCCCCTCTAGATAATTCCCGGGGAAGAGAAATAGAAACCTCTCTCCAATCCGCTCGTGGCACAGATAGAGCATTCAGTCTATCAGAAGATATTCTGTCCTTCCAGGAGAAAGCATTTTGGGGACGGCAAGCAGGCCGATCCGGTCTCTTGAAATGCTAGCGGCAAAATGAATAAACAGAGGCCGAGTCTATTGCCAGACTCGGCCTCTGGAAAGAATCATGACCGGCTTCGATCAGGCAGCGCCGCGCATCTTTTCCTGCCGGATTTTCATGATCTCTTCCGCAATACTGGCGGGAACCGGTTCGTAGTGCTCGAACTGCATGGTGAACGATGCCCGTCCCGAAGTGATAGTGCGAATTTCCGTGGCGTAACCAAACATCTCCGCCAGGGGAACCATCGCCTTGACAATGGAACTGCTTCCGATGGAATCCATTCCCAAAATCCGCCCGCGTTTTCCGCTCAAGTTACCCGTCACCGACCCGGCGAATTCGGGAGGCGTGGTTACATACACGCTCATAACTGGTTCGAGCAGTTGCGGTTTGGAACGCATAAACGCTTCTTTAAAGGCCTGGCTGGAACAAATACGAAAGGCGCGTTCCGACGAATCGACATCGTGGTATGATCCGTCGTACAACGTCACTTTCACATCCACGACCGGATAACCGGCATAGATTCCTTTCTGCATGGCGCCAATGATCCCCTTTTCGACGGCGGGGATATATTCGCGTGGAATCGCGCCGCCCACGATCTTATTTTCAAACTCGAATCCAACGCCCGGGGGATTGGGCTCGATCTTGAACGTAACATGTGCGAAATCGCCCTTTCCTCCGCTCTGCTTGACGTACCGGTGATTGATATCGTATTCCCGAGTGATCGTTTCTCGATAGGCTACTTCCGGACGGCCGACCTGAGCCAGAACTCCAAATTCGCGCTTGAGCCGGTCGACAATGATTTCCAGATGCAGTTCGCCCATGCCGGAAATAATCGTTTCTCCCGATTCCTCTCCCGAACTGACGACGAAAGTCGGGTCCTCTTCCGCCAGACGGTTTAAACCCATCCCCAGCTTATCGCTGTCGCTTTTCGATTCGGGCTTGATGCTGACTGAGATAACCGGAGAAGGAAATTCGATGGCTTCCAGCGTGATGGGATGATGCATGTCGCAGAGCGTATCGCCCGTCGTGGTATCCGAAAGGCCGATGGCGACGCCAATATCGCCGCAGAATATCGCATCTTTTTGTTCCTGTTTGTTGGCGTGCATTTGAACCAGGCGTCCCACGCGTTGTTTATCGTTTTTGGTTGCATTCAACACGTAACTGCCGGATTGCATGATTCCCGAATAAACGCGGAAATAAACCAGCTTTCCCATGTGTTTATCGGACATGACCTTGAAAGCCAGGGCTGCCAAGGGCGCATCGTCGGATGGATGGCGCACGATTTCTTCTTCACCGTGAGCGCCGATGATTGGGGGAAGATCGTCGGGAGCGGGAAGAAAATCCACAACAGCGTCCAATAGGCGTTTGACTCCCTTGTTCTTGAAGGCCGCTCCGCACAGTGTGGGTGTAATTGACCGGGCCAGCGTAGCGCGCCGGATTCCCGCGATCAGTTCGTCCGTGGAAATTTCTTCTCCCACGCAATATTTTTCCAGAAGGTGCTCGTCGACTTCGCTAACCTTTTCGATCAAATATTTATACCATTTCTCTCGTTCTTCTTTATAATCGCCGGGAATGGGAAGATCGGTGCGTTTTTCACCCGTAACATCGTCATACATATGCGCAACATTGTAAATCAAATCGACGACACCTTTTAATTCGCCGTTTTGTACGATGGGGATGATGATTGGAACCGGATTGGCGTGCAGCTGATCTTCCATGGTCTTGAGTACCCGATAGAAATCCGCACCCGCCCGATCCATTTTATTGATAAAGGCAATGACTGGAACCTCGTATTTTTCCGCTTGACGCCAGACGGTTTCGCTTTGCGGTTCCACGCCCGCCACCGCGCAAAACAGGGCGATCGCTCCATCCAAAACGCGTAGAGAACGTTCAACCTCAACGGTAAAATCGACGTGTCCTGGCGTATCGATGACATTGATCCGGTGATCTTTCCAGAAGCAGGTAGTAGCGGCGGAGGTTATAGTGATGCCTCGTTCCCGCTCTTGTTCCATCCAGTCCATGGTCGCCTGACCGTCATGCACCTCCCCGATCTTGTGAGATTTTCCGGTGAAAAACAAAATGCGCTCCGTGACGGTGGTTTTACCCGCGTCGATATGCGCCATAATACCGATGTTTCGAACCCGGTGGAGTGGAACTTGTCGTTTCATTTTCTTTGTCTAACCTCTTTACAATGTGCTACTTAGTCACATTTTTCTTGGATGAATACACACTAAAACCGCTCACGCCCCATCGTGAAGCGCCGCTATTCCCACATAAACCCCAGATGGATGCCCTTACATTAGAAATCGTGGAGGGTACCAGAGCAGAGCGGACGATTGGCCGAATCCCCCAAACTGAAAACCGGCTCATTCCCCGCGAGACACAAAAGAACCCGGCTTTTCACATTTCGGAAAAGCCGGAGCGTACTGATTGTATTACCTAATTCCTTCATGTCAATAGAAAATTTGCAATCCCCTGAATTTTTTACGCTTCCCGAACAGAATTCCAATCAAATCCAATTTCTGGCCGAATTGGAGAGGCGAGAACCACTCTGTAATATTACCCCGACGATACGGATATCCCTTTTTCTATCGCAACGATTTCTATTTCTAAGTTCGCTTCTTCCCTGACTTGATAGTAAAATCCAATATCTTAACGTTTGATTTCTGTAAGAAAAATGTAGAAGGAGTCTCTCGATGACAGAACCGACGTATCGAGATCGTCTGGATGACGTATTTTTCCGCATGGGCTTGCGAACGTTCGATCCCCCTTTGACGTTGGATTACCGTTTTGGATCGTTTCAGGCAGAAGAGGGGATCTTTCGCTGTTTCGTGATGCAGGAAGACGTCATGCAAGCGCCTAACTATCTGGAAATCAAAGGGGATCAGATCTATTGGCTGGCTTTGGAATATCCCGGAATCGAACCGCTGCTCGAGAACATGAACCGGGTTGCCCTGCGTTGTTTTAAAACCCTGGGACGGACGCATACCGCCAATTTCATCCTGGCACTGGAGAATGGACTTCCCCCCGAAGAGAGACGCCGCCTTGAAGAAGCGTTCGACGCCTTCCGAAATACCCTGCCGGTGGGAACTTATCACACTTTACGAATCTGGGACACTGAAGGCCTAAAGGAACAGGAGAAGAAAATCCCAAGGCCTTTGGATGCATCCGGCCAAGAATAGTGTATGGAAGAGAATTACTCTCCAATGGCTTTTTTTACAGCATCCATGATGAATTGGTTTACACTTTTTTATCTTGGCGAGTAGCAGCCTGCGCGGTCAGCATGTGCAATTCCGCCGGCATGCGCAGGTTGAATTTCCCCGAAAAGGACTTCTGCGGCTCAATCCCCTCACTTAGGCACTGGCCGAGATATTCCTCTATAGAATCTTTGAATGCTTCTTCCAGCTCTTCCACATCCTGGCCTTCGAACTGAATGCAATCGCGTATGCCCAGAAGTTTTCCCTGAAAGCACCTATCCTGAGCGCTATACTGGGGGATCGCGCAATAACCTCTGTATTTTAAGATAGTTCCGGTTCTGGATACCGACTCATTCATCGTCGAGTATTCCTTCCGGCGTTATTCCTGAATCGAATAAGAATTATTATTTTAATATATTATAATAATTCACTTCTGCCGTCGTAAACCTCCCCCCCACCAATCGATGGATGTACCAATCCGCCAGCAGGGTTTCGGCCGGTTTGTTTTGGACTGTAAATCCGGTATGCGATTCGCCGCCGGAGTCGGGGTTGGTGTCCCATTGCCACCAGTACATCCCATAAAACCAGTCGCGTTCGGTTAAAACCTGCAGGGCGGCGTCGTAACAATCTACCTGCTCCTGCAAATCCACCCGGCCGGGTTCATTCTTGGAATAATCCCACGGCTCGCTATTAGCCCCATCGTAGCTTCGATACCCGATCTCCGTGAAAATGACCGGCTTATCCGGCCATATCCGGTTCCGCCAGGCTTCGATCTTGTCGGCGCGGGATTTCCAGGCGGCGGCGATTTCCAGGCGGGTGGGATTGGTTTTGGAGGTCAGGGTGTAATAGGCGTCGATGCCGATATAATCCACCGCATCCCACCAGGGAACGAATTGCTCGCTGCCGTGGTTGGAAGCGTAGGTCAGCGGGCCGGAATACACGGCGCGGACGCTGGCTATAATCCGCCGCCATTCCTCCTCCCACCGGTTCTTTTCCGCCGCGTCGACGAATTCGCAGCCGATGCAAAGCATGTCGACGCCGTTCCTGGTTGCGAACCGCGCCCAGTTGACGATAAACGCTTCGTAGGCGGCAAACCAGGCCAGGCTGGGCTGGATGTAAGCGCGCCATTCGCCGGTTCGCATATCCACATGCGGCTTAAGCATGACTTTCATGCCCGCTGCATGGATTTGAGCGATGGCGTGCTCCAGCGAAGGCTGAGAAGCCGAGTAGCGCTTAAAATCCTCTTCGATGATCGTGCTGGTGCGATCGTCCTGAAACCAGAATACAGTCAGCGCCACCCATTCAATCCCGGTCTTTTTCATATTCTGGATAGACAGATCGGACGCGGTGGAAGAAAGGACATTTTTACTCCAGGCGGTATACGACATCCCCTTTTGATAGACCGGATCGGCGTCGGCGAAGGGGCCGAGAAGAAAACCGGCAATTCCCCAAAAACGAAAAAACTTGTATAGTATTTGGCGCATTGTGGTTTACCGTCTTGATTCAGATTACAGGCTATATTATCAGGGAGTTGGGAATTTGTCACATCGAAGCGATTCGAAGAGTATGCCGATGTCTCGCCGAATTTCGTGAAATTGGATCGGAATCGATTGATGATTACACCCGAATTGGAACAGAAAATATACGCGACGGAGCGTCCTCATTCCAAACTGCTGATCCTCTATCTGTTGCGCAGTTTGACGGCGTTGTTCATGTTCCCCTTCGTCTTTCTCCCGCTTTTGTGCAAATACATCTCTCTCCGTTATCACTTCGAAAAGGAGGGGATCGGCGCATCCTGGGGCATCTTCTTCAAGAAACAGGTTTTTTTAACGTACGCCCGCATTCAGGATATCCACGTCAGCCGGGGATTGATTGAACGCTGGCTCCGCCTGGGAACGGTGGAAGTCCAAACCGCGTCCGGCAGCGCCACGGCGGAACTCTCGATTGTGGGTTTGGAAGAATTCGATGCCATTCGCGATTTTCTCTATACCAAAATGCGCGGCGCTCGCGGTGAGACGCCCACCGAAATCCAAACAACCGGGGAAGAATCGGAATCGTTAGTCTTATTAAAGCAGATTCGGGATGAAATACGTTCCGTTCGGGAAGCGGTCGAAGGGAAGCGGCGGGATCATGTATGAAGCGCTGAAAGATATTTTATTGGAACTTTTACGTGCGCCCGGCGAACCGCCCTCTCCCCCGGCGGGAACTCATGCCAGTCTCCAGATATTTCGCGCCTCTCCGAATTATCTACGTTATCAGTTCGCAATTCTAACTGTCCTGATGGGAGCCGTAGGTCTTGTCCTGTTTGGATTGGGAATTGTGCTCTTGGTCAATGAACCATTTTACGGTGCAGTGGCTTGTGTGTTGTTGGGTTTTTTATGGTTGATCGTATCGGCTGGAGCCTATTTTGGGATTCGCCTGGAATACGATATGCGCTATTACATCCTCACCGATCGCAGTCTGCGAATCCGCAAGGGAGTCTGGTCGATCGTGGAACAAACACTGACCTTTGTGAATATACAGAATATTGCGGTCGAACAAGGGCCTTTGGAGCGTCTTTTCGACATCTCGCGGCTGGTGGTAGATACGGCGGGAGGGGGTGGAACGGTGGCGAGCCATCAGCCGGGTACCGTCATGCAGAACTATCACCGGGCTGTTCTAAGCGGATTGGAGAATGCGGCGGAGATTCGGGAACAGATCATCCTTTACCTGAAAAAGATTCCTCAGAGCGGCGGTCTGGGTATTCCCGGCGAGGATATCCATGCCAAACGCCAGGGGCTTGGCCAGGATGAAATCGAAGCCTTGCGTCAGATCCTGGCAGAAACCAAGGCTTTACGGAACGCCGTTGCGGAGGAATAGCCTTTCCGAGTCACCTGACGAATAACCGTTCCCGAGATACAATGCTCTCCACGAGTGGTTTTCGAGATATCTGATTTGAGACAATTCATGCGCGAAACGATTATCGATCCGGCGGTTCTATCGTCGGTGGCCCATTTGGAACTGATATCCCGGCAGGCGGTGGAAGGCGCTGTTTCGGGTTTGCATCATAGCCATTTTATGGGCCGGAACGTCGAATTCAGCGAACACCGGCCATACAATCCCGGCGATGAACTGCGGCTGATCGACTGGCGCGCCTACGCGAAGACCGACCGGTTTCATGTCAAACTGTTCGAGGAAGATACCAACCTGCGGGCTACGATCCTCACGGATTTGAGCGGTTCCATGCGTTTCGCCGCCACCGGAAAATCCAAGCGGTTGTATGCGCAGCAGCTCACGGCCGCACTTTCGCATCTGATGCTTTCTCAGGGTGACAGCGTGGGATTGTTGATTTTTGACAGTGAAATACGCTCCTATGTACCCGCGCGTAATCGATCCGATCAATGGGGTTCCATCCTGGATGTGTTGGTTCATACCCAATTGACGAACGAGGAATCCGCTATCGCGGGCGTTCTTTCGGGTTTGGGAGACATCGTAAAAAAACGAGGGCTGGTGATTCTAATTTCCGACCTGATCGACGATCCGGGCGCGGTTGTCCAGAACCTGGCGCTTCTGCGAAAAAGCCAACAGGAAGTATTGGTGTTTCACATTCTCTCTCCGGAAGAGATCGATTTGCCGTATTATGGCACCGTGGAGTTTCATGCCCTGGAAGGGGAATCTGATCCCTTGCGAACCGTTCCCCGCCGTTTTCAGAAAAAATACCAGGCCCGGGTTCGGGAATTCCTATCCTCCTATCGGGAAGGATGCCTGGAATACGGAATTGATTATAATCTAATCCAAACCAACCAACCGTTGGAAGTCGTTTTACGGGAGTACCTGCAACGGCGGTTGAAGACACGTTACCGACAATGAACCGGCAATTATTCATTCAACCTACTATTCTATGCTTTTCTGTTTGTATCTTTACTCTGGCGGCGCTGGGGGAAACGCCCAAAGATATGGATAAAGTACAGCTGAAATCGGGAACGATCGTTGAAGGTTGTCTCGTGGTAGAGACCAACACGATCGTGACCGTAGAAACCTTGGGTGGATCGGTCAGTATGCCTCGCCAGGATGTCGAATCCATCGCCCCGGCCCGTCCGGGAGAAAGTTCCCTGCTGTTGGGTCTTCAATTGCTGGAACGCCGCAAATTGGACCGGGCGGAACGGATATTGAAGAAAGCCTCCCTATTTTCCGACTGGCGCGATGCCGGTAAAGAAGCCCTGGAACGGCTCGAACAGGTCAAGCAGGAGCGAGCGCTGCAACAGAAGGAACGGGAACAAAGCGAAATCGAAAACCTGATTCGCCGGGATGGATTGCAGGCGGGCATCAACGAACTGAAACGGCGTTATAAGGATGACGATCCTGATGAATACTGGGGTACGGTGCGGGGACGCCTCCATCTCATGATGGCTCGCGACCGGATCGATCATCTCGATCTCTCCGAGGCGGAACGCCATCTGGCGATGGCGGAACGGTATGGCGTCGAACCTGAGCAATGGGAAGCGGTACGCAAAGAATTATTGGAAACCCGGCGGGTCAGTGTCTTATTGGGGCCTGGCGAACTGGCATCGCGCCAGTTCGCGGGCAAGAAAAAAGAGAAAAAAACGCTGAAAAGTATTTCTTCTCCATTCCTGGCCGCAGTTCTCAAAGCGCAGGAGCAGGGAGAAAAAATCCCTCCCGTCGAGTGGTTGCAGGTTATCGACCGCTACGCTCAAGATAACAGCCTCGATCCCTTGTTGGTTTGGGCGATAATCGATACCGAATCGGCCTGGCAGGCGAACGCCGTTTCTCCCAAGGGAGCGCAGGGATTGATGCAACTGATGCCCACCACCGCGCAGGAACTGGATGTCGAACTGCAAACGCCCGCCAATCCCAACGATCC
>CAZFOX010000189.1:0-8490 GCA_964520565.1 uncultured bacterium
AACGTACACATCCTTGCCCGCCTGGCAGGCGTGTACGGTCATCAGCCCGTGCCAATGATCCGGCGTGCCTATGGTGACAGCGTCGAGATCGGCGCGATCCAAAAGTTCCCGGTAATCCTTGCATAAAAAAGGCTGGCCGCCGACGCGTTCCGCCGCCTTCTTCAAGTGGTTTTCATCCACGTCGCAAATGGCGGCCGAGAAGCCGGGACGCAGAAACGCGCTTCCCCGCCCTCCCACACCGATATTCCCCAACACGATTGTATCGCTGGGAGCCGTCCGGCCCGGTGCGCTCATGACCCTGGCGGGAACGATCTGAAACAAGGCCAATCCCCCTGCCAGTGCGCCGGTTTGCGACAAGAACGTCCGGCGTGAAGTTCTCTTGCTATCATTCATAACCATTCTCCTCGCGAAGTACATCCTGCAGTCATTCATCCCCTAATTTGCTACCTTACCAAACTTTTCTCAGAAAATACATGGATCAATATGAAATCGGTCACTTAACGGACGATAGACGCGTGTGATATTCTACACGATATTGCGACTCCACGAGGAAAGACCGTGCGAATCAATCAAAGAAAGCATGAATCCTCGATCCGGGGATCCATTTCATCGCGAACCGGGACAATCATTATGAAACTAGTTCGATTTTCATACCGATCTACACAAACAATATGGCTCGTACTGATGGCTTTCGGACTCACCGCCGCCGCTCTGGCGCAGGAAAGCGAGGATGGCTTCAAATCCATCTTCAATGGCAAGGATTTAACCGGATGGGACGGCGATCCGAAATTCTGGTCGGTCAGGGACGGCGCGATCACCGGAGAGAGCACGTCCGAAAACCCTTGCACGAAAAACACCTTCCTCATCTGGCGGCAAGGTGTATTGGACGATTTCGAACTGCGGCTCTCCTTCCGGGTTGTGAACGGCAATTCCGGTATTCAAT
Source organism: uncultured bacterium (assembly GCA_964520565.1). Classification (GTDB taxonomy): domain Bacteria; phylum Hinthialibacterota; class Hinthialibacteria; order Hinthialibacterales; family Hinthialibacteraceae; genus CAZFOX01. The sequence continues at coordinate 944 of CAZFOX010000189.1, forward strand.
ATCGCAGCCACGAAGTCGGCCAATGGGAAGTGGGTGGATATCAGGCCGATATCGAAACCGGGCCGCAGTGGATGGGCGCGCTTTACGACGAACACGGACGCGGCCCCCTCGCCCGGCGGGGAGAGAAATCGGCCATCGATGAAAACGGACAGATCAAAAAGGAACAAGCCGGGAATGCCGACGAATTGTTCGCTTCCATCCGTCCGGAAAAGTGGAACACCTACAGCATTCATGCGCAGGGGACGCATCTGATTCAAAAAATCAATGGAAAAGTCATGGCGGAAGTCATCGACAACGATCCCAAAGGATACCGTTCCGGCATTTTGGCATTACAAATCCATTCCGGCCCGCCCATGACGGTGCAGTTCAAAGACATCCGCCTCAAACGCCTTCTGCTTGCCGATAAAAAGAAGGTTGTCCTGGTGGCTGGAAAACCGAGCCATTCCCATGGAACGCACGAACACAACGCAGGTGTTCTTCTGTTGAAATCATGCCTGGATTCCAATCCCGAAACGCTTTCCGCCGCCTATCTGAACGGCTGGCCGGACGATCCCACCGCTTTCGACAACGCCGATACGATTCTGTTCTTTATGGATGGTGGTGATGGCAATCCAATCATCCAAGGCAACCATCTTCAGCAACTCGGCGAACGAATGAACGCCGGCGTTGGGCTGGTAGTGTTACATTATGCCGTCGAAGTTCCCAAGGACCGGGGTGGTGTGGAGTTTTTGGAATGGATCGGTGGATATTACGAGCGGCCGTTTTCAACCAACCCCATCTGGACGGCGGAATTCAAGCAGATTCCCGAACACCCAGTCACCCGAGGCCTGCAGCCGTTCACCCTGGAAGACGAATGGTATTTCAACATGCGTTTCCGGCCGGAGATGAAGGGAGTCGTCCCGCTTCTGATCGCCACACCGCCCGACGAGGTGCGCGGCACCGAAGCCGCCAAGGCTCATCCCGGCAGGCCGGAAATCGTCGCCTGGTGTGCGGAACGCGAGAACGGCGGGCGCGGATTCGGTTTCACCGGCGGGCACTATCACGAAAACTGGAGTAATCCCAATTTCCGCACGCTGATTCTGAATGCAATCTATTGGACGGCGCAGCTGGAGGTTCCCCCAAACGGCGTCCCGTCGTCCATCACTCCGGAATTCCTGGAACAGAATCTGGACGACAAAAGACAACGCTGAGATATCGACCATCGAATAAAAGAACCTGTGGATAACAATCGATAGCAACCCAAGAATCGTTCAAAGTAACGGCAAAGGAGAAGGGATATGAAAATTGGACTAAATTTATTACTGTGGGATGCGACCATCACCGATAAGCACATTGAGGTGATGGAAAAGTTAGCGGCGATGGGATACGACGGAATCGAGTTCCCGGTCTTCTCGTTCGACAAGGCGCAGAGCAAACGGCTGCGCAAAGTATTGGATCGCCTGAAACTGAAATGCACGATCACCTCGTGCGTGCCCCCGGACGCCAACCCCACCAGCGCGGATGCGTCGGTGCGGCGCAAGGGATTGGAGCACATGAAAAAAACCGTCCAGATCGCCGAAATCCTGGGTGCGGAAACGATCGCCGGGCCGTTCACCGCTCCCGTGGGGTATTTCACCGGCGTCCGCCGCACTTCGGATGAATGGAAATGGGGCGTGGATATCATGAAGAAAGTCGCAGCTGCTGCCGAGAAAACCGGCGTGATCCTGGCGCTGGAAGCGATCAACCGCTTCGAGACCTATTTTATCAACACGTTGGCCGATCTCTGCCTCTTCGCCAAGGAAGTCGATCATCCGCAATTTAAGATCATGTTCGATACCTTCCACGCCAATATCGAGGAAGAGAATATCGCCAAGGCCGTCAAGGATGCCGCCGGTTTTATCGCGCACGTGCATGTTTCGGAAAACCATCGCGGCGTCCCGGGATCGGGACACATTCGCTTCGGCGAAATTTTCAAAACCTTGAAAAACGACGTCAAGTATAATAACTGGCTGACGGTAGAAGCGTTCAGTGGCGCGCTGCCGGAACTGGCGGGCGCGACGAAAATCTGGCGCGACATGTTCGACACCAACGACAACCTCGCCCAAAGAAGCCTCGACTTCATCCGCAAACAATGGGCAAAGGCGTAAGGGAGAATTTGTCGATCGCTATTTATACACCCGTTTCTCATCGTATGCCATAACTCTCGTCATCCAGCCGATCGCAGATGCCGAGAGATTGAGCCCGGACGGAGAAATGGGAGAGTAGAAGATTTGACTGGAATAATGAGGGATGAGCCTAAACATCGGCTCATCCCTCTTATTTTTATAGATTCCCTTCTTTCATGCCTTGCACGATCCGATTCAAATCGCCCCGAACATTTAACTATTTGTAATATAATTTATAATAAACTTGGTGGTATTGGAAAGAAACATGATTTCTCCTAATTTTTCAATATTTTCACTAGACATTCTCAATAGAATGTGTTAATTGTGAATATCAATTTTACATATCCCTGATCCGTTGCCGTTGTCTTTCCGGTTTTGTTTTTGGTTGGAGAGCAATCATATGATGATTCTCGCAGACGTCTCCGGTATCCAGGAATTTGTATTCCACGTTCCCCGCGAAGAAGGCCACCAAGCCAAAATGCTCCGCGCCCGCTCGTTTTTTATCCAACTGTTTACCGAAGGCGCAGCGCAATGGGTATTGAAAAGTGTCGGTGCGAAACCGGAAAATCTAATTTTCTGCGCCGCCGGAAAATTTTTAATCGAGTTGGAAGAAGATATTGAAGAGCAAGTCCTGCAGCAATGTAAAGCAAAGATCGAGACATGGTTGATTCATCATCCATTCTTGGGGGGGCAGATTCGTTTTTCGATGGCCTGGACGCGAAACGATACGCAATTTCCGACGGCAAAAAAATGTTATTTGGAACTTTTATACCTTCTGCAATTAGACCGTCAACACTCGTGGAAATCGGTAGCGGCTCCATCCGGCGTATGGGATAGTTCACGACTTTGCCTTCCTGTTTCTGACGACGAAAAGGAAAAAGAGTTTTTCAAAAAACTGGGACAATTGTTATCCCAAAACTGCTACGAAATCGTAGCGGTCAAAACAAAAGACGCTGATACCGATTTTGGCGATTTATCGAAAAATAAAAAATTCGATCTACTAGGCAAAGAAGCGCAGTTTTTCTCTTCCCGCACCGACGCCATCTCTGATTCAGAGATTTTTTGGTATTTGCCCCTCAAGGAGGGCATCCAATCTTCATTCGATCCGAAGAAAAAAATATCTCGGCCTTTGTTACGATATGTTCCCCATGAGAACGGACAAATCTTGGAATTTGAGAACATAGGGGAAAAATCCAAAGGAGCAGATTATCTGGGTGTGTTGAAAATGGATGCCGATTCGATGGGAGACACGTTTCTTCATCGATTAGAAGGACCGACGAATTTTAAAACTTACATAGAATTAAGCCAAAAACTGGATGATTTTTTCTCCAAAGAGATCGATTCATTAATGAGGAAAGATTTCAAATACCTTTATACGGTTTTTTCCGGTGGAGACGATCTCTTGGTCGTTGGGCCGTGGGATCAGGTTTTCGATTTTGCTTATACTTTGCGCAATTGTTTTAATCGGAAATTTAAGGGTGAACTGACCATCAGTGCCGGAATGGCGGTGGTTCGCAATCGATTCCCCATCCGCTTTGCCGTCGAACAAGCCGAAGACGCCTTGAAACAGGCCAAAGGCGAGAAGAATAGTGGTACTCTAAAAAGTCCCAAAGATAGTTTTTGCTGTTTTGGGCAAGTTTGGAAATGGGATGATCATCCCCAAATTTATGGTTCGTGTGATAAATTAGCCAACTGGGTTGGGATCGAAACGTTCAATGGCGATGGAACCAAGCAAGATCGGGAAGATAAAAAGAAGCCGGTGCAGCGCGGTTGGTTGTCTACCTTATTTGAACTCTCCGAACTGCGCCGGTATAAGCCGCCCACATCCAAAGAAACTCCGCAAGAGAAAGCGCTACAAGAGAAAAGCCCTCCCCGCATTCATCCTGCCTTGGCGGCATCTCGCCTGGCTTATCATATTGAGCGAAATTGGCCATCCAAAAGATCAAATGACCCGATTATGCGGGAAGCGCGCAAATGGATCGAGGATATCGCCAAACACTTTATCCCGGACGAAACCGATCATATCGATACGGTCTATTTTTCAACCATTATCCGTTACGCCATGTTGGCGACACGCTCCAGAAGATCAGAGGAGAACCACGATGAAGAATAATCAGAACAATAAATCTAACTCTAGAAAAGATCATGGAATGAAAACAAACGATAAGAATGTAATAGAAATAAATCATGTTAGTGATTTATGGCCTGATTACCTCAAGGGAGGCTATTTTGACATAGATGGAAATATTAAATTAGAATACCTTATCCGCTCTGCTGGTAAAAATGACAATGGAATCGAATATGGTGTTGAGCCATTGGTAAAGAAAATGGCTTCTGTAAAACCGATATTGAACAAACATCAACTTAGGAAATTTTTTCAACATTGTCGTCTAATTGAAACCAAACTAAAGACGAATCAAAAAAAATGGGATGAAGTAAAAATATTGATCAAGAAAATTGATATTGTTGCTGCTCATTCCTATGATAATTATGACAATCGGAAAATTTCGAAATTGTTCTATGACTTTTTGTCTGAAAATGTAAAACATATAAAAGATGAAAGAGATTTTCTTTGTGGGTTCTTGCCACATTTTGAAGCGTTGGTTGGTTTTGGTTCGCTTTACATAAAAAATGAAAGGAATGATTAAAATGAAAAAAAATGCCCATTATGTTATTAAAGGAAAAATCGAGTTAGAGAGCCCAATGAGGATTGGAGGTAGCGATGATATTTTGGAAATTGGAACAACAGAACTTACATGCCTTCGTGGAGTGGATGGACGGCCTTTTATTCCGGGATCATCGATTAAAGGTAGGATGAGATCTTTGTTGGAGTGGAAAACGGGTAAAATTGGTAAAACCACCGTGAAAGATAAAAACGATAAATCAAAGAAAATTTTTAATTTACCATGCTCTTGTGCTAAATTTGATTGTCCAATTTGCCGGATTTTTGGTCCGCATGCCAAGACCAAGCATGATATCGGGCCAACAAGAATTATTGTACATGATTCTTTATTAATAGGCGATTTTGAATTTCAAACAAAAACTGAAGCGATTATTAAGCGCGATGTCGGCTCGGCAGAGCATCCTCGTCCAGTTGAATCTGTAGCAAAAGGTGCAATCTTTCATATAGAAATTGGGTTGCAAGTGTTCGATCTGGATACAGATAATCCTTTGACTTATAAGGATAAAGACGGCAATCAGAAATCTGGGATCGAAGCTATGTTTCAAGTTATCTATCATGGAATTGATTTACTGGAAGATTCGGGAATAGGTGCAGGTACAGGAAAAGGATACGGAAAAATTAAAATAATTATGGACGATCAGATTGAACTCAAAACTCGAAGACGAGTGGTTCCCACGATTCCAACTTGCGTAGTCTAAAAATCATGAATCGCCTCTTCCGCCTGCAACTTCAACCTCTCTCTTCCTGGCGTACGCTTTGGCAAGCCGACACCATCGCCGGAATGCTCTGTTGGATGTGCGCGCGAACCGAGGGGGAAAAGGTTTTGCGCGAGTCGATTCTTGAGCCTGCCCAGAACGGGAATCCGCCGTTTGTGCTGTCGGATGCGTTCCCCGCCGGCCTGTTGCCGGTTCCCCGCATGATCTTTCGCCAAAAGTTCGATGAGAAGAAAGATGCGATCAAGAAAGTGAAACGGGGCAAGTGGGTGGACTTGGAGCGATTCAATTCAATTCGCGCCGGAAATCCGGTTTCGCCCGATAACTTGGAAGAAGACCCTTATACCAATTCTTCCCGCCATCACAATACGATTGGCCGCTCTCAAGCCTTGGACGAAGGCGGTCTTTTTACGTTGAAGGATATTTCACTCCCGTCGAAAACGAATGATGACGAAGACAACCGGCTCGATATCTACCTTCGCATCCAACCGGGTATGGAAGATTTCCTGCTCGGTTTGTTTTATGAATTGTCGTTAATCGGTTTTGGAGCCGATTCGGCGACGGGCCGCGGTCAATTCAAACTAAAAAGTATTCCTATTGAAGAGGTGGATTTAAACGCCGAACCACCCAACGCCGATGGAATTATTGTACTTTCTACCTTTCAACCGTCTAAAACCGATTCAGCAGAAGGCTATTGGGATGCTTTTGCAAAATTCGGAAAAATTGGCCCCGATTTTGGTCTGGAAAACCATCAAGTCAAGAAAAACACTCTGATCATGCTTCGCCCCGGTGCTTGTCTTCGCTGCGATCCAATCACACGGTTTACCGGCCGCTTAATCCTCCCGGAAGAACTACTGCCGAAATCATTGCAGGAATATGGGATTTCACAATACGCCTTCGGTCTTGCAATTCCGGCCTGCGTGCCTCTGAATCGTGCTGGCTATTATGAAGAAAAATCCCGTGGCCATGCAAATCAAAGTTATAGTGAATTTCGTTATTCATCAGTATATCGATTTGTTAAAATTGGAACTGTGTAAGATAAATTCTATTTCAGAAAAGGATGAATAAAATGGATATTGTACTAACGATACTAAATTGGACACGTTATATCACACCTGCTATAGTTATCATTGGTTTTATTGTAACCATTATCTTATGTGTAAAAGGTATTCTCCCTGTTTTATATAGGCTAGGAATGGGATTAGCAAAAAGAAAAATCGCTATCTTTGCGAAGGGGGATAACTTATCCAGTTTAAAAAATCTATTAGTGGATTCAAAATTATTCAAAGAATCAAATATTTGCGAAATCCCTTTACTGGGAGATATTGGTAGCGCACAAAAAAATCATGCAAGTTTATATTTAGTTCAATGGCAGGATTGGGAAAGTGATATTGATAAAATATTGCATATAAAGTCGGATGAATGTCCTCTTATTGTATACGCCCCATCTGTAAGAATCCCACAAGAAAATTTGGATGAACTAAATAATACAAGAAACTGTGCGCTTTCGAATTTCCGTGGACGTCTCTTAAACGATATTGTAACGGCAATGATTACAACAAGTTTTCAGAAATAAAGCAACAGCGACCGCACACCCGCGGTTCCTTCCTTGAGAGAGAGAATCGCCGTTTTCACAATCGCTTTAACGATATCTACCTTCTCCTGATTCTCGGCTTACGTAGTCGTGCCTTCCACAGCCATTTCGCCTGCCTGGCGGGACGATTCTTCATCGCATTCTGTGAGACATAGAGCCTCTCCTTGTCTATTTATCCTCTTCCCGGATGCCCATGCCGCTGCGGTCGGGATACGGCGGGCGTTTCGGCGGAATGTAGGGATGACTTTTGATCTCCTGCATCATCAGCTCGATGGCGGCGTCCAGTTGCGGATCGCCGCCGTTGGCCATCAGGGTAGGATTGTCGATCACTTCGATATCGGGATCGACGCCATGCCCCTCGATCCCCCACGTTCCGTCGTTGTCATAAAATCCGAAAGTCGGGGCAATCACCT
>CAZFOX010000190.1:0-8445 GCA_964520565.1 uncultured bacterium
AAGGCAGCTATCAAGTCCGGGAAGGAATTCTCGATGAATTGGAAGCCGTCAAAACGAGGTTAAAAGATCCTGCGGTAGAGAAGGACGCTACCTTGAGCCGCACCCTGGTTTATTTAGCGACTTCGCTGGAAGCGGAAATGTTCGCAGAAGAAAATCCTCAGGGAAGCATGTCCTATGAAGAGGCGGACGTCCGAATGGCCGTGGCTCTCGATTCGCGAACCGGCGAACGACTCTGGGCGAAACCGGTCGATCTGACCGGATGCTGTGGCGACCGGATGGGAGCGGCTTACGCGAAAGGCATGTTGTTCTTTTATGGGAACTATGGCAACCACGACGCCTGGCGATTCATCAACGGTGGATTGAAATGGCGGCGCATCACGGCGCTTTCCGCCGATTCGGGAGACCTGGTATGGTCCCGCCCCCTGAATTACCGCACCCGCCCGGTAATCGTGGGAGATAAGATCATCCTGGAACCGCGCGCTTGTTCGCTGCAAACCGGCGAAACCATTCTGCGCACTCACCCCATCACGGGCGAACGGGTTCCCTGGGAATTTCTACGCCCCGGGCACACTTGCGGCATCACGGCGGCCTCGGCCAACGGACTCTTCTACCGTTCCGCCTGCACGGCTTTTTACGATCTCGAAGAGGATCGCGGAATTACTCTCTTCGGCGCCTATCGTCCCGGATGCGCCATCAGCATGATTCCCGCCAGCGGCGTATTGCTTTCGCAGGAAGCGGCGGCGGGTTGCACCTGTTCGTATCCCGTACGCTGCACGCTAGCTATGAAGCGTAAGCCGGAGAGACAACAACCGTGGACGATCTATGTAACGCCCGGAGCCTTAAAACCCGTGAAACACCTGGCGATCAATTTGGGAGCCGCCGCCGATATGAAAGACGACGAGGGAACCGTCTGGTTTGGTTATCCCAATCCCAAAACCGATCAGTACAATCATTTCCCCAACTATGGGGTGAAATTCAACCTTTCGGAGAATCTGGGAGACGGCGCGGGATTTTTCTGCCGCGATTATAAAGGCATCGCTTTGGAAGGAACCGATAAACCCTGGTTGTATACCTCGGGATGCGCCGGGCTGGTAAAATGCCGCATTCCGCTTCTCGACGGCAAAAACCGGGAGGGTACCGATTACACAGTACGTCTGGGTTTCCGGCCCTTAATGGACGATCGGGAAGGACAGCGGGTCTTCGATATTAAACTACAAGACCAGATTGTGGAGAATAACGTGGATATCCGGCAACTCGCTGGATCGTCCGATCGGGTGATTGGTAGGGAATTTCATCACATTCGAGTGATAGACGATTTGAATTTAGAACTCGTTCCTCAATCGAACGAAGCCAACCGAGCGCCTATTATCAACTGCATTGAAGTGGTTCGAGAAAAAGGGTATTAACGGTTTTTCATTTCGACGGCCACACCCACGGGCGCTCACCGGTTATTTCCGCCCTTTGAACTCCCGGACGAACTCCGCCGTGAGGTCGATGTAGGTATATCCATGCTCGAACGTGGCTTCGATATGGCTGAACTCGGCCAGTTCGTTGAAGGTAGAAATATGCAACCAGTCGGGATTGGAAGCCATCGCCGCCTCAAACGTACCCCGGTAATACGCGCCGGCCGGATCGTCCGGATAATGCACGCCGAACTTGGTTCGATCTTTCCATCCCGATCCTTTGAATCCCCCGTTTTGGAGTTTGCGTCCGGGATTGCGAGTTTCATCGTAACCGGGTGAAATCGTGGCGTGGTGCTGTGCGGGCTTGCCGTTCTGAAAGCCCTGTGTTTTGTTGTAATGGTCGATGTGGCCGCGCATGGTCTTCATGAAATCCGCCAGTTGACAGTCTTCGATATCCACCAGCGTGTATTCCTCCAACGAACGGAACGGCCCCAGGTAATTCTTCCCTTCGCCGTTCTGGTAACTGCCGGACATGATGGGAAAAGCGCCGATTCCGGCTTGTTCCAGTTTGGCAAACAGTTCCCGCCATTCCGCCGGAGTGTGTCCCCAGGCCGTCCAGACCATCACCACCGGGCTGCCTTCCACTTTCAGCATGGCGGGATGATTCTTGTAGCGATCCAGGAAGTAAAACAGGTCGTGATATACTTCGTCCAAAGGCGCACGGCCGTGTTCGTAATCGATTGTGATTTTGAGGTTGTGCGCGACGGCTTTTTCGTAAATCGTATCCAGAATGGCATTCGGCCCATTCGGTTTGGGATCGTGCCACCAGGATACAGCCAAGGCGTCGATTTGGGCGCGATTCATTTGCTGCATGTGTTTTTCAATGATCGCCGGATCCCAGGAATTGTAAGCGCCAACCAGCGGATGAAGACCCTCCAACCCATCCTTCCGGCCTCCTTCACTCGATGGTTTCAACCAATTCTCTTCCTGAAACCAGATATAGTAATAGGCAAGAACCACTTTATCCGTAAAGGCATACCCCTCGGATGTGTCAGCCGCCGATACGGTAAGAATCCAATTGAACTGCAGGCCATACACCATTATGCCGAATAGAACGACCGCCTTTTTCATCATCCGTTCTCCTGTGTTGCTAGAAGCGATTTCCCTAATCACCGAAGATCCACGTTTCGAAAAATCTCGAAAAGAAAGGCATTTCGAAAATGGAGCGTTTAAACCCATGCACGTTATTTTGAGATCCGCATTAGAGATAATCCATCAGACGTTCCGCCGCCTGCGAGACCGATTCCAATAAAATACGAAGGCGCTTTTGTGCCAATTCCCTTTCTTCCTCTTCAGAGAGCGTGGCAGGGCCAAGTTTCATGAACTCGAACAGTTCACGCGGCGCTCCGTATTCGATAGGATACTCCGCCGCCGGGTTGGCGAATATCCGCTCCGAAAAAGTGTCGATGGCGCGTTCCAGCGAAGCGAGTGACATGCCCGGATTATTCGCCAGGCGCTTGAGTCCGTCGGCGGCGAGATCGATGCGGGATCGGAGAACGTTCTTCAAAGATTTCTGGATATGTTGCGCTGGGGAAGGAGCGTTCCGATTTCCTTCTTCTTTCACAGCCGCAAGTCGGTTGGATACGCCGCCGGTTCCAGGGCGCCAGGTTTTCAGGACATCCGCCAGCGCCGCGATTTGAGAACCCTCGATTTTCGCTCCACCCTCCGTGGCATCGATCAGACGCAGGCGATAGTCGCGGATGTCTTTTTCCAGCATGCGCAGATAGACCAAAAAATTCTGCACGGTCGGAACCGGTTTCCCGTTCACTCCTTCCACCCAAAACAGGTTTTCGCGCGTGGATTCCCGCTCTCCGGCGGGAATGGGGATATCGATATGCTGCCGGTCGCTTTCCAGGAAACGAGCCTGGCGGCAATAGGCGGTTTCGGGATTGTGGGTGTGGCCGGTTTCCGGATCGAGGGCCAGATCCTGTCCAACCAGAATAAGCGGGTCGCAGCCGAGGAAATGAGCGGTGTAAAGACCCGCCTGAGAAACCATGTTTCCTTTGGGTACGATTCCCTTTCCTCCCAGTTGACGATCCAACCATCCGAAGAAGGGGTGCTTGTCGGTCAGGAAGGTCATGCGGAGGGGAAATTTTGCCACGATTTCCGGCCGCGCTTCAGGATCGAAAAGAAGAATGGTTTCCTCTCCGTATTGCTCTCGGGGAAAGTGTTTGAGGTTCAGTTCGGTGGGATCGACGGTGACAACCATGTGGGGAACGATTCCCCGCCGGAGGAGCAATTCGAAGGCCGTATCGGAGGCGATCAACAGAAAATCGTCTCCCGCCTCGCGAAGCGTATCGACGTTCTTTTTCAGCGAGGGGCCGGCAGCCACGATAATGGCAGGCACGCCTTTCAGCGAATTCCCCAAGCGATTTAAACCTGGCGTGGCGGCGATGGCTTCCAGGTTCTGGAAGAGGTTTTTGAGAGTCAATGGGCCGTCTTTCAATTTGGTGAAGAGACCGCTTTGACCGAATTGCATAACTTCGAAAATCTGTTGTTTGGCCGACTCGGCCCACTCGGGGAAGGCGGCGGTCACCGAAGGGATTTCCTGCACTGTCAGGGGATTGGCGATGAATTCGATCACCGACTGCATGAGTGCGGAGTAGATCGCTCCCGGCTGGGAACCCACGATAAAACGTACGCGCCGGTCGCTCAGCAACGGCGAGAGATCGACCGCCTGCAGGGCGGCGCGAAAGACGGTCAACGACGGTTCGAGCACGACCAGGTTTCGCAGTTTAGGCTGTGTCTGGAGTATCCAGAGCGGCGCGTATCCTAGTCCACCGCCGAGAACGGCGGTGTTGCGCGCTTTTTTCCAGCCCGGCACGGAATCGAGAAATTCGCGGGTTTGTCCCACGGGATCGCCGGGATGATGCAGGGCGATCCTCTGTCCCATCGCCTGCACGACAGCCGTTGGCATCCCGCTCGGGGTGGCCTGTAAAACCACCTGAACGTCGTGAGGATCGTTCGCTACTCGCGTCGCCAGAACCGGATCGCGTTGCTGTAATAAAGATAAATTAGTGGAAAAATAATTCGTCGTCACAATGAGGAGATACTACCACGCCAGGAACGCCGGGGATACAGATGGGAATTGGAAGACGGAAATAATGAAGAGTCAGGCAGTTTATATTTTTTATTTTTCTCCTTGACAACTAAAATGGAACTATGTTTTAATGCTTCGTTTGCAGTATAAAATGTTTGAATTGGTGTTATTATTGGCTCAAGTAATTTTTATAGGTTATCGATAGTAGAAGTTGGGAAGAATAGGGAATAGAAAGATTTGTTTCGAATCCATTCGAGATGATACCAGTGCATTCTAGCTAGAGGACATTTGCAGAGGGAATTTTTTTCTTTCTCACAATCGTTATTCTCAAGGCAGGTGGACGTTATTTGTAATCCGGGATAAATCGCGAAGTACCTGTATAAGTCACAAACTTTTCGGAATATCCTTGCAAGAGTAACGAAATATATCAAAAAAAGCGATTATTTTAATAAAAATAGACAATTTCTCTGCTAGGGGATACAATATTAGGTACAGGTATACTTTTGGCTATGCCTGATTGTATTCGGAGAAGGAGAAAGGCTTGTAACTAACAATGGCCGACATGTGTGTCATGAAGAGTTTTTCGTCGAAGTATGAACTCATGTGGAGTGATCTTCGCCAGGAATACGAAATGGCGCAACGTTTCGGCCAGGGAGAGCCCGATTTACGGCCTATTCTATCTCCCCAGTCGGCAAAAAAAATGATAGACGCTGTAAAAAATAACCGCCCCCTGACAGAAGAAGATATTCGTTGTTTTGAAAAGGAAGAAAAAGAAATTTGCTCGCAAACCAGCGCCGAATTATGCTGCCGGTGCGACCATTGATCGTTCTTTTTCTCGATTGTTATTGAGCCGTGCAATCCATCCAATAATTGACAGTTGTCATGATTTTTTATTTGCGGCTTGTGCCAATAACATTGTCTATGGCACGGGACGGGGAGAAGGAATTTGCCCAATCTGCAACGTTTCCTATCAAAATATCCGCCCGCGTTTTTCAATAACGATTACTTGGGACCCGGTTATTCGGAAAAGGAGGACACAGCGACATCGTTTAAATATGCTCCCCAGTGCCGCGAAGAATTGAACCAATTTCTTTCTTCCAATGGATATGGGGACTATTTCGCTTTTTCGAAACCCAAATGGGGAGTATGTAGTGGCTTTCGATGCGAATGCGAGTTTTCGCTGCATGTGGACGATCGATTTGCAATTGAAATGCACGCTTTCGAATTACGTAAACCCTGGAAAAGAGAAGAAAGCCCCGATGTTAGACGTTATATCGGTGTGTTTTTCTTTGCAAGCGATATTCAGGAAACACAAATTTCTCCCACCGTCCCATCGGAAACAAAAAAAAATAACGAGGAACCGTTCAAATATCTTTCCCCTCGTTATCTTAGAGAAGCCCTGGTTCGGCCCCCGCAGCATATGCTGCGTCCCGAATATCGATTGGTACGCCTATCTCCTCATTCATCCAATTATGGTTTGGAAGCATTTAATGCACTTCCTTATATCTATCCAGGAAAGGAGGGACAATGCATCCACGCGGCAATTTTCGTTGCAACACTTCTCACTTCGCAATGGGCCATTCCTATCCCTCCATTAGAAACCACGTTCCATCTTTCGCAAATTGTCCAACAAAAAGTCTGGATGCAAAGCGAGATTTTTGATGAAATTCTGCAGATGATTCGCGACGAAGATTTGGGGAACGATCTTGAGAACGACTTCTATTCGTATTTTGAATGTTTATACAAAGGATTGCAGATTCCTCCCGGCAAGAAATACGCCAGCCGAAGAAATGAATTCCAAAAGTTATTCGATGATAAAGGGCAATCCATTCATGAAATAATCCGAGACGCGATAAACGATCGATTGGATAAACGCCAAAAATCAAAAACTTCCCCAGATGAAAAATCCGAAGTTTTAAAACATATGAAGCGATCCGACCGCTTTCTCTTTCCGGCCATTCAAAAAACGCAAACCGCCTTGTTTGAATTGGCTGCCGAAGTGGACGCTAAACGGCGCCCGGAGAGCAGAGGCGATCCCTTCGCAAAACAGTACGATTATCTTCTCAACGTGCACGGCATGAGCGTGAATGCCGCAATCGATATAATCAATTCGTCTAAAACAACGAGCGCCACGGCAGTCTTGGAGCGCTTACTTCCCGACCTATATCCCAATTCCAACCCTTCCTATCGATACAACCAATGGAAGATACTATTCCATCAAATCATTCAATGCTATTTAAACGAAAGAATACCCGTCATTGTACCAGTCAATCATGATGCATTTCACGATCCCGGAAAAGATTCAGAGGAAGTGGATATCGATCACGCGGTAACCGTTGTGGGATACCGGCCTAATCCTACACTAGAAGAACCAGCCTTTCATTACGTCACGGTGGATATTCACAAAGAGGGATTGTATAAAGAATGTCCCTTCAACGTGCTTTTTGACGCAGCGGTTCGTTACGACAGGGAATCGGGGAAAAATCTTATTTCAGGAACCTCTGAATTACCCCCACTTCATCTATTAACCTGTATGCCAAGAAATTTTACGGCGTCATTCGTAACGGTTTTCAAGCAATTCAATCATCAATTCCCGGTTTTATGCCATTGCAAGAGATTAATTCCCTACTTACGAGTCCGTTTAAAGAAGTTGCGTGAAGACGATGTGAAATACATCCAACGTCTTTCTCTTCCGGATTATCTTTGGCTGGTAATCAAAGAATGGACTCCCGAAGTATATCAGGTAAAAATTGTCATCCCCTATGAATATGCGATCGATCAATGTCCTCATGTTCTCCCGTATCCCGATATCGATTCTCGAATCCTGATTTATCATACAAACGCCGTAATATTACAAAATGTTGCAAATCCGCCAGGTGAATAGAAAAATGAAAAAGGAACCGGCCCGGTTAACCGCAGGGGTGATTTCATCGGCGTTTGTTAATTTCTTCCCAGAAGGGATGGAAAGGGAGATTGACGAGTTTATCCGCCAGTTAGATTCCCGGATTCTTCCGAATGGCATGAGTGAGTTGTTCCATAAGAAGAAATCCGTATACCGCCATTTCCCTCTGGGATTCACATGGTGCCTAAAACATAATATAACCAAAATAGACGTATTGATTTCCAGCAGCATATTTAAACATTTATTGCCATACGATCCTTTTTTTATTTATGCGAAGGACACAAAGATTCCCCTCGCGGATCGATACGATTCCTGGGCATTCACCGATTTATTAATTTTGCAGTGGGCGGATGATTTTCTTTCGATGATCGATAGGGCGATTTCCTTTGCCCGGGAAAAAACATCAAGCCGGGAGACCATTCAAATTCCCAGTCTCGCTACGAATTTCCCCAATTTATCCAACTCCTCCAAATACGAACCGGCGGAGGAATTGTGGAAACGATCCGTTATTGCCCTGGCGGCCTGTATGGTAGCCGCTCATTGGCGAGGAATACGTGTGATCGAAATTATCGCGGGTTCCGTTCTCGATAAGCGTGTCCCAAATATTCTTCCCAATTCCTCTAGCTGTTGGCAATTACGTCTGTTTCCTATAGAAAGAGATTCATTGACTGATGGAAAGGAATGGAATGCCAGAAAAGAGAAACTCCAAGCGGATCTCAAGAAAGAGGGATTGGATCACGAATCCCATTTTCGATTGCAATACGAATTAGAACAGATTCAAAGCCAGGAGAGACTATCGAAACATACGGAAAGAGAAAACAGAGATTGGAAAAAACGCCTGGCAAAAGGAATATGGACAGCATACGTTCTAGCCGGTCATGTCCTGACACATTATCGGAGGGGAAAAAAGGGGGGCTTTCTTTACTACTGGAAACACAGGTTGGTGCGATGGAAAATGCGGGAAAAAGTGTGGCCCGATGTGGCCGTGGCCATTGAACTTGAACCGGAACCATACCGTTTAGCCTGCAATCCCAAAGAGC
>CAZFOX010000191.1:0-8369 GCA_964520565.1 uncultured bacterium
GGGATATTGCAAGGGAGAGGATGGAAGCGTGCTGGCGAATGTCAAAATCAGTGTGCAGGTATTTATTAAGCACGATTGGGAAATGTCTATTTTGCGAGGAGATTGGGATCAAAAAGAGAATTTGGTAAATACGGATGCCAATGGTTATTACACCGTCGCTCTCCCCGGACCGAACACCTATCAAATCCGCGCGGAACCTCCCGGTCATTATCTGTCGCTGTGGGACGAGTTTGCCTTGACACCCGCTCAGCGAGCGCTCGCGAAACATTTCACCCATCCCCTCGCTCCCTTTCAGGTACGCGGCAAGGTGATCGATAAAGAAACGAAAGCGCCCATTTCCGGAGCGAGCGTGCACCTTTTCCCTCGCGGCGGCGACAATCACTCTCAACAAAGAGCGGAAACCGCCCTCTCATCCAGCGATGGTTCTTTTGTCGTATCCCGCCTGGCAAAAGGAACGTTTGTATTCATCGCCAGCGCCGAAGGTTATCAGGATTACCGGCCGTTTTATCCGGAATCGGAGGGGGATAGTACGCTACAATATATTTACGTCAATCATTCCACGCAGGATAAGGAATACACGATTGAAATGACACCGGGCGGTTCCGCCGTCTTCCGCGTGATCGATGGAACCGGTAGACCGGTATCGAATGCGTTGATTCAAATTCTGCGCAATTCTTCCCAGGCCGGTTTCGTTCATTCCGAAACCACCGGTGTGGATGGAGAGGCCAAAACCAACGAGTTACCCTATGCCCGCTTGATTGCTCAGGCGGGACATCCGGATTACGGAACCGCTTTCAGCGCTCCCTTCCAACCCGGCTCGAAAGAGAATCCCCCTCGCATCGCTATCACGCTTGATGGTTCCGCCACGGTTTCCGGTCATGTCACCAATGCCCAGGGCGCGCCGGTTCCCGACAAAGAGATTGCCGCTTGTTACCTGAGCGTCGAAGAATGGAACCAGTTTCCCGAACTGAAGGTACATACCGATCCAAGCGGTTATTATTGTTTTGCAAAACTGTCGGCGGGCGATTACCGAATCGAATTCACAGGCCATTCCTCGCGTTCGATCTCCTATCAGCATCGCACGATAACCCTTCAGGCGGGGGATCGTAAGGTGATTGACTTCCAAATGGGAGAAACCCGCGAACTCCGGGGAAAAGTCGTCGAGAAATCGGATTCCAAACCGGTCGAGAAAGCCAGCGTCTTCGCGGTGGTGTATATAAAAAACAACATCGAAGGCACCGACGGAACGGAAACGGACGCCAACGGCGAATTCACGATCCCCTTTGCCCCCAAAGGAGACACCATTCAATTCCAGGTCAACAAACAGGGGTATTCGCATACCCTCCACGACCGGCAGATGGATGGCTCGTATTACACGTTAACGCTCGATCGGGCGGGGCGCGTGCGGGGAGTGGTACTCTCGCCCGATAATCAACCCTTGGCCGGGGCCAAGGTATGGCCGATCCGTTTGTTTTCTTTCGATCAGTCGCCTACCACTTTTCAAACCGTACTTTCAAACAACGACGGTTCCTTTGAATTTGCCGATCTATACCCGATGGATTACCGCTTTCGCGCTTCCTATTCGGGGTATACCGACACGGACAGCGCTCAGGTATCCCTCCATCAGGGCGAATCCCTCGATGGGGTGATTATACAGATGAAGGAGGGCGTTCCTCTCCAGGGGCTGGTGCTCGATCCCCAGGGGCAACCGTTGCCTGGGGCGGCGGTCAGCCTCTTTTCCTCAATCTCGAACCTCCATCGTAATTCCTGGGGCTCGTATTTCTCGGAACCGGAATTCCCGGTCGCCGCCGTATCGGGTTCCAATGGTACTTTTCAGATTGAGGATTTCCCCGAGGAAGGCGACGCGCTGATCGCTCGCCATGAAAATTTCGCTCCCTCGCGTTCTTCGCGGATCGTACCCAATCCCGATGAGCCGCAGACCTATACGATTGCGATGAGTGTGGGCGGGCGGATCGTGGGAAAGGTGCTGGACAAGCAGAATCAACCCATGAAGGCTATTGAACTCCACGCGCAGAACTTCCCCGAAAACCTGTTCTGCTACCAACAGTTTACCAATGAAAACGGCGAATTCGCATTCGATAAACTGCCTGCTATCCCCTTCCAGGTACTCAAACCGATGCATGACGGCGAGAAAGCGGGCGATGAATATAAAACCGTAGTGGTTATCGAAGGGCAGGAAGTCCGTTGCGATTTTGGCGGCGGGCAAGGCGCGTTGGTGCATGGAACCGTCTTTAAAGGCAAAGACCCCTATCCCAACGTCGCCGTTTCTCTGGATGGTACTTCGTCCGCCGATTTCGATGTGAATGGAATCGGGAACTATTTCATGACAGTCTCCGACGAAGCCGGGAACTACTCGTTCCAGGCAGTTCCACCGGGAACGTATCACCTGTTGGCATCGACCCAATTCATCGGCGGGCTTCGCGAGAATACCAGCGAGTTTTCCACTTCGATTACCATTTCCGAAGGCCAGACCGATTTTTTCCAGGATATTTTTCTGGGTATATTTCCCATCACCGGTACCGTGATCGACGCCGATACCCGCCAGCCGCTCAACCACGTCGCCATCCGTCCTTCTAGCCAGGCGAATTTCCCCACGAATTACCAGTTACGCACGGTTACGGATGAAAATGGCATTTTCGTTTTAAGGCCTCAGGATCCCGGAACCTATTACCTGTCGGCCATCAAGGACGGCTATGAGACGGAAGAGTTTGAGGTGACTATCGAGCCGGATGGAACGTCGACTACTTATACCGTCGCGGTCGAAATGAATCTCATCCAGGACGATATGATTCTCGTCGCTCACCTGATCTACGACGGCGAACCCGCTTCGGCCAGTTGGGTGCATTTCCACTCCAAACCGCAACCCTTTTCGGGATCGCTGGTCGCTAACAACCTGCCCGAACCGGGCGGTTATCGCGTCACCGGCATCCCGGAAGGCGATATCGAAATCTCGGTCGACGCCTGGTGTAACGGGAAAATTCGTTCTTCCTTCCCCCGCCGGGTGTTTATGCAGAAGGACAGGGTTTCCGAAATCGTGATGAACCTTTTTGAAACCCGGCAGGTATTCGTCGTTCTCCAGACGCCCGAAAATCAGCCGATTGACAACGTTCCCGCTTGGTTGGAAATACTCGGCCTTCCCGGAGAAACGTTTCAAAAAGAGATTCCCGTTCAGTGGGACGGCCCTCAGGGACAAGGGCATTACTTTTACACCGACTTGCCCATGCGTTCTTGCCGCGTTCGCATCTCAATCGCCGGTTATCAACCCGTGGAATTCGATCCCGCCGTGGCTGTTCAACCCGATCCGAACAAGGATCGGCTCCGGATCGATATTAATTTGGTACGGCAGTAGTTGGTTGTTCACTTTCTCAGTTTTCCTACGTTATATAAGTTGAGATAATCAGAAATGGATACTTACTCGTCTTTTTTTAAAACAATTTCGTATAGATAAGTAACCATCCTATATCAAGGGGAAAATCATGAAGCGGGAAATGATTATAGGCGGCCTTTTTTTGGTGGCATTATTGGTTTTATTGACCGTCATCACCTACATGGGGAACCAAACGATACAGTCACCTTCTTCCGGTAATCCGAATATCGATTCGCTTCCCACTGGTGCGTTAGTTACACCGGCTCCATCCGTTTTAATTATCCCGCAGGAATCGCAGATCGCAGAGGCAACGACCACGCCGGACGATATCGCATCCTTGCCGAACGTTCAATCCGCAACGGACAATCAATTCTGGATAGCGGGATATGTCACGGGCGAGGATGGCAAATCGCTTTCTGGCGGGAAGATAGAAATTCATGTTGTCGATGGAGTAGATCCAAGCATACAGATGGATGAGGAAGGTATGAACTCGGGGCAATCGGTCACGGACGAGAAAGGGTATTACACCATCGCCCTAAGCGGCCCCCATGAATATCAGGTTCGTTCGATACCGCCGGAGGGATATCTCACGCTGGTCGAGCGAGTGACCTTAACGCAAGACAAACCGACGTTGGCCAAACACTTTGTTCATCCTCTGGCACCTTATTCCGTTCGGGGAAAGGTCATCGATTCGCAAACCAAGGCTTCGATCGCCGGGGCGAGAGTGGCGCTCATTCGTCAAGGCCGGGATAGTCATCCTCAGCAGACGATTGAAACGGCAAAATCCGCCACCGATGGAACGTTTGTCATCTCCCGGATCGCCAAAGGTACTTTCCGTCTCGAATCTCGTGCGGATGGATATGTGGATTTCACTCCGTATAAAATTCCGGGAAGCCCCTTGCTCAATATCGCCGTATCCGAAAAAACGCAGAATAAGGAATACCTCATCGAAATGGATCCAGGCTCGTCGGCCATCTTTCATGTGGTGAACGCGCAAGGAAAGCCGGTGGAAAAAGCCGCGATTAAAATTACCGGCGATCAAACCGAATACGATTACATCGGCCATAGTTATACCGACAGCAATGGGATGGCCGCCAACAAGTCGCTTCCCCAAAGGCAATTGTACGCTGAAGCCTCGCACGAGTCGGAAGGCAAGGGTTTCAGTCAGCCATTTGAACCGGGATCGCCGGACAATCCCACACGAGTGGAAATATCTCTCCAGGGTTCTGCATCCGTGTCGGGTAAAGTGGTCGATTCCGAAGGTCGGCCGGTTTCTGGCAGGCAGGTTGTCGCCGAAATTCAATCGGTGGAGAGTTGGAAATTCCCACCCAGCGAAAGAGTATCACCCGGCGAACAAGGCGCTTATCGGATCGCCAATCTGGCTCCGGGTTCATATCGTGTTTTTCTGACCAAAAAAAATACCTATCCCCCCTCCGCCATGCAAACGGTCTCGCTCGAACTCAAGGCCGGCGAGCATAGAACAGGTGTAGATTTTATCCTGGATAAGGAAGATTTGACCGAAATCAAGGGAATCGTGTTGGATGAAGAAAACTCTGAACCGGTCGAAGGGGTTTACGTCCATGCGGTGGTTTATGAGAAGGGGAATATTCTAGGCAGTGAAGGCACTAAAACCGACGCCAAGGGAGAATTCGTCATACAAGGGGCACCCAAAGGCGGAGATCACATTCAGTTTTCCATGCAGGATAAAGAAGGATATGCCCATACGATCAGCGACCGTCCTGCCAACGAATCGTACTATACACTCAAAATAAAAAAGAGCGGACAGATCGGAGGAAAGGTAATCGATCCCAACAATCAACCAATCGCAGGGGCGAATGTGTATCCCATCCGGTATTTAAACAGGCAGCCCAATCCCATGCCCTATCAGACCAAGGTGACCGGCGATGACGGCACTTTTTCCTTTTCGAACCTCGATCCGATGGATTACTCGTTCCGCGCCAATGCCGATGGATACACCCAGACGGATAGCGAAGTCATTGTCCTGAAGAAAGGAGAAAGTGTCGATTCGGTCGTTATCCGCATGCAGAAGGGTTACGAAATTGCGGGCGTGGTTATCGATCCCCAGGGTGCGCCGCTTCCCAACGCCATCGTGAGTCTATATTCGTATATATCCAATACCAACAGGAGTACTTGGAGTAACCATTTGTCGCCGCAGGAGTTTCCCGAAAACGCACGTACTGACGGCGAGGGGAAATTTGTAATTTCGGAATTTCCACTTAACGGCGATACGCTTGTGATCCGGCATGAGAAACTAGCCCCGATGATCTTCGTCGTTACGCCGGATATGTTCGCGCAGCAGCCCTACACCATCCGCATGACTCCGGGAGGCGCTATTGCCGGGACGGTGTATGGATCCGATGGTAAGGGGATATCGGACGTTACGGTAATGACGCAGAATTTCCCGGAAAACCTCTTCCGCTACGAAACCCTTACCGATAAAAACGGCGAATACCGCTTTGACTCTCTCATGCCGGCTTCGTATATGGTTCTCAATAATGGCGCGCCCGAAGAACCCAGTGGGCGACTCAATGCAGTCGGTGTCGTCGTCGTGGGCGGCGGGGGCAGTGGAATCGACAAGCAACAATATAAAAATGTGCGGGTGGAAGAAGGGAAAACCACCCGTTGTGATTTTGGCGGAGGAGAAGGTGCGGTGATTCGTGGAACGGTGTTTAAGCGCGGCCAGGTTGTTCCCGCCGCTCGTCTCGGTTTGGAATATCGCAATCCTGAGCCCAACCAAATCGGCCATTTCTTGAAAACAACTTCCAACGGACAAGGCGCGTATGCGTTTCAGGCCGTTACACCGGGAGAATACACGATTACGGTTTCGACCGAGGCCGGACGTTCGATCGATGTATCGAATTGCGAATATTACACTCGCGTTTCCGTGATGGAGAACCAGCCGGAATATGTAGTCGATCTCTATATCGCTTCTTTGGAAATCCAGGGTGTCGTGTTGGATGAAGAATCCGGCGAACCCATCTCGAATGCCTATATCCAACCGCGATTCCGCAGCAACACCACTCGCCCCCGCGGAGTGGAAAGTCTTTCCACTCAGAGCAAGGCCGATGGAACCTTTTCTCTTCTTCCCCAGGAATCGGGACAATATACATTCATCGCCGTCAATGATGGTTATGCGACTCGTGAATTCAACGTTTCCGTCCCGTCTTTCCAACCGGGCGAAACGCTTCCACCCGTTAGGGTGGAAGTGCGGATGAAAAAAGATGAAATGGCGCTGATCGTTCATCTCTTCTACGAAGGGCAGACCGCCTCCACCAGTTGGGCGCATTTCTACGGTCAAACGGCGGAATTCAAGCAGCGGTTTGAGAATACGCCCATGCCGGAACCGGGCGTCTACCGAGTCATAGGTTTACCGGAGGGCGAAGTCGATGTTTCGGTGACGACGTACTGCAACGCCAAGGTGATGCAGTCTCTCCCGCAAAAAGTTATGATGCAGCCGGGAGAGATAACGGAAATTAGCATAAATATCTTTGAAACCCGAGATTATTTCGTCCGTCTTTTGCCTCCTGACGATGTCGTTCTGCAGGGAGATGCTCTTCTGGAAATACTCGATAAGCCCGGCTTTATCCCCCAGCGAATTTCCATTCGCAATATACCGGAACGGGGCATCCGCAACAGCGTTTCTATTATGATACCGTCAGATTCACAACGGGTGAGGCTCACCGTTCCGGGCTACCAACCCCTCGAATTCGTCCCCGAATCGCTGGTTCGGCAGCCCCAGGGCGATGGAGAACAGATCATCGAATTGCCTATCAAGCCGCTGTGACGCACTTACGGCTTCCGCGCCGCGGCAGCGCGAAAACCGCCGAAGGCCGTGGGCAAATCCCAGCGCCGTTTCGCCGAGCGGATACGGCCCGGATCGGATGTATACGAACCTCCCCGCTGCACGCGGATGGAGCCGGAATCCGCTCCCAGTGGGTCTACCTGCGGCTCGATGGGATACACGCCGAATAGATCGCTGCACCATTCGATGGCGTTACCGCTCATATCGAACAAATTCCAGATGTTGGGGAGTTTTTGCCCGATTTCGTGCGGCGCGTTCTGCGCGTTGCCGCTATACCAGGCGTGATCGTCCAGATCCGTTTCCAGAATATCGTCGCCCCAATAATATCGATCCACCGTTCCGGCGCGGCAGGCATATTCCCATTCCGATTCCGTGGGCAGCCTTCCCTGCAACCAGGGATTCAGTACGGTAATCCAAGCGCAGAAATCGCGCGCGCCATACCAGCTGACAAAGCAGGCCGGGACGTTTTCCTGTCCGGAGTCCACCGCCCACCCGTTGCCGCTTTGCCGAATCGGATTAACCGGATCGGAAGTATCCATGTACGAGAATTGATCCAGGCTCAGGTTCCCCTTGGCGTTCAAGAAAGCGGCGAACTGGGCGTTGGTGACTTCGTACCGTCCCAGATAGAAATCCCGCGAGATTGTCACCTGATGCTGGGGAGATTCGTTCTCGTGACGGTCTTTTTCGTCGGGCGGCGATCCCATGATAAACGATCCGGCGTGGATCGGCTGTAATTGAAGCGGCTTGGCGTTTGCCGGTAGTCCGGGAATGGTAATCGTAACCATTTCGCCGGGTATCGGTGTAGGAACCGGCGATGTAACAGGTGTAGGCGTGGCGGTATCCACGCGCAGGTAAAACGTAACGGGGCCGGTTTGCAACGCTGTCACGGAACCGTCTTCGGCGAGGGCGAGAACCTGGAACCAGTACTGCGTGTGAGGCTGCGGCCCGGCTTTCCAATCCGAGTGAATGGAAAAAGTCTCGTTGTTATCGAAACGGAAATAATACAGATCGCCCGCGCCGGTTTGCCCCATATAGGAATAGTGGGTTCCATCCGTGCTGATATAGATATGGGCGTTGCCGAACGTGCCTTCTCCCGGATTCCATTTCAAGGCCAGAGCCCGTTCCAGATAACTGTCCCAATCCACACCGCCGCTCAAA
>CAZFOX010000192.1:0-1897 GCA_964520565.1 uncultured bacterium
CGATCAGCGTTTTCCCGATTTCCGTATCCGTTCCGGTGATGAAGAGGCCGTCCATTATTTTCCCGTTTCCCAACCAAGAAGGTGTTCGGTTGCATTGTACTGGAGAAGAGGATTTTAAAGGGGGATAACAAATGAAAAAGGGGTACGAGATATCATACCCCTTTTCAAATCCAACTTTCTTGCGGCATTACGCTAATGGAGCGGGGAGCGCGAATCCCATAATGATTGAAATAATCATGAGAATGGCGGCGCAACCAGCGACAACCACCATCGCATCACGGATGGTTTTACCAGGACCGCTGGCGATCGACCCCATCCAGGCAGGAACGAAGATCGCGCCTAGAAGGCCGATAGCAAAGATGATACTGAAGCCAGTTCCTTGTAACGATGGCTCGATTCGTGCAAACATCAAACCGGCTATGGTCGGGAAGCAGGGAGCGAATAAAAGACCGACCAGGATCATCAGAATCGTACCCGTGCTTGAGGAGGACGCCGATTTTGCCGTGAAGATCACAATCGCGGCCAATAACGCCACCCCGGCGACGAGCCAATGCCCATCCGCCATCAAACTCATTTGAGTGCCGATTACTAGCGCGGTAAAGAGACGACCCACCATGATAGCAACCGAGAAGAACGACAAAACGCTGGAGGCTTTGGCTTCGCTCGCGCCCAGGCTGGTCATATAAGTCGTGATCCAACCGGCCATAGATACTTCCAAAGCGATGTAGCACATCAGAGCCAACGCGCAGAGAATGATGGTGGGGTTGGCGATAAGAGCGGCAGCAGCACTCGCTGAGAAATTACCGCCTGCGGCAGGAAACGTCCCGGAAAACGCGAAAATCAGAGGAATCAAAAGAATGACAGCAAGCACCGACAGGGCACCGCTGAAGGACATTTTATTGAAAAGAAACGCGGTCAGCACGGGAGCGCAAAATGCGCCCACTCCGAAAAACACATTGCCCATGTTGGCCGATTGCCCCGGATCGACGTACAGAATTTCGGGGTTGCCTAGCAGGGTATTTCCCGCGGTGTTCATGAACATGCTGCCCACGCCCAGAAACAGGCAGGCTCCTACAGCCAGTCCATAGTTCGTTGCCTGTCCGAAGAGAAAGACTGCTGCCGCGCCTGCCAGAAATCCCAACACGGCAATCGTTTGGTATCCAAAGTTATCGCACACGATCCCCGCGACAAGAACGAAAACCAAGTTGCTGAAGTTATAGACAGAAAATAGCTTCCCCATCTGCGCGTCGTTGATGCCCAGTTTTTCCACCAGGCGAATCTTGACGCTTCCCAATAAAAACATCGAAAGACCCAGACCAAACACGCTGGTGACGGCCACAAGTGTTGCCATATACAGAATCTGCGGTTGTTGTTCCATTTCCTTCTTTCCTCCTTACCTCATCTCGAACGGTTTGTTTTGCCAATCTTGACAAGAACGGTTCCGCTACACTCCCTTATCCGGTTCCGTCTTTGGGTATTCACCGAAGTGAAACCTGTGGCATTATACGGAAATGGCAAGGTTTGATATAGTGGGTTGGTTGAAATCGGGGAGAATAAATTGCCGGACACGATCGGAATCGGATCGAGAAACAGGTGAAGGCGATCAACATGAAAGTAGGGTGCGCCCTGGCGCACCCTCCGATAGGGGGATATCATGCGAAACAATTTTGGCGTACAGCCTATACCCCAGTTTCCCCAACCCAATCGTTAGAACCGAGTAAACGATATAAAAGCGGGGAAGAATCCAGGCGATAGGTTCAATAGAGGGAGAAAAGAAAAAAGATTCTAAAATATATGTATTAAAAGAAAAACATGAAAATGCTTTAAGTTGGATGACTGAAAAAGCTACAACAGAGTTTTTTGAAAAATTTAACATTAAAAAAGAAAATGATAAAAA
>CAZFOX010000192.1:1907-7429 GCA_964520565.1 uncultured bacterium
CGTGATGTCCGGTAATCAAGAAAAATACCAAATCTCGATTGGTTACTACCCCCATAACCAGTAAGATGGATAAACCACAACCGAGATACATAGACCGCTTTTTCACGGCAGGAAACAAACCGGGAAGAATGAAGAATAAGGGAACGAAGAAAAAAGCGATCCAATCTGCAAAATCATCGTAGGGGACCGAACCAATTCCCGTTGGAATCCCCATTCATCATTGACTGAATCGATCCACCACACCGCGGACGGCCAGAGAAAAACCAGCGCCAACAAGCACTGATACAAAAATCCCAAAGAAGAAAGCCGTTGCTGAAAACGGATCAGATAAACCGAAAAGACCAGAAACGCATTGAATCTGACGAATCCATCCTGGTATTGCTGTGCAATCCCCATGAAGGTTAGGCAAAAAAGCGCCATCCAAAGAGAATCCTGGAGAGAATTTTTGTAATAATACAACACCCATTCACTACTAACCAAACTGGCGACCGCTATTGCGAGGAAGATGAAAAAAGTCGACACAAATGGGAAAGAATACGAGAACGCATGCCGAATGTTAAGCATGATGTTGGGTGCGCCCCGGCGCACCGATTGTAATTTCCTTGGATTCCTAGATTATCTTATAAAAACATCCGATAATCGGTTTTCAGGACTTTGGCCAGAATTTTTGCATTCTTCTTTCCGATGGGACGCCGGTTGTTTTCCATCTCGGAGATATGGGGTTGGGGAATTCCCGTTGCCTGCGATAACTCTTTCTGAGTGAGACCTTCTCTTCTCCGATACCCCACGATATTCCGTCCCGGATGATGATCGGGGAACGCCTCTTCGAAAGATACCATTTCGGATATCTCATGAAATCCCAACTCTTCGAGAATTTCAATCGCTTTCAAACGGTTAGAAACCGGTCCGAGAAAATGGATTTCTGCCGTTTTAGTAGGGAGCGTTTTCATGTGTTCCGACATACGTCACCTCGATAATTTGAATCTGGTTATCAACCACCTTCCAAACCGCAACATAGGTTGGTTTACCCTTCTTGATATGACAATGATAGATATTCTTTCCCAATTTACCGAAATGACTCCATGTCGTGCAAATGGGGCCAAATTGACGGAGTTCATCAAAAAGGGTTTCCGTACATTCTTGAATAGATACAGGCAACTTACGGATTTTTTTGAGAACATTTTTATTGATATAGAGTTGCCATGTCATGGTAAAATATATCAACTATTGGTATATCGTCAAGTTGGAAACTAGATTTTCAAAATTCTAAACAATTAATCCAGGTATTGGTAAAGCGTATTGCGCTTCTTGGGGATGAAGCCCGTATCTTCCACCAGTTTGCGAACTTCCTTTTCGCTGCTGCAGTTATGCACGCCGGTGGCGGCTACCACGTTCTCTTCCATCATGGTTCCCCCCATGTCGTTGGCGCCGAAAAAGAGCGCCATCTGCCCCACGTGCTTGCCTTGTGTGATGAATGAGGCTTGCAGATTGGGGATGTTATCGAGAAACAAGCGGGATATTGCCAGAGTTTTAAGATACTCGATCGCCCCCACTTCGGGAATGTTCTCCATCTGGGTATTCGCCGGTTGAAACGTCCACGGGATGAAAGCGGTAAAACCGCCGGTCTTGTCTTGCAGGTCGCGGATATGCTGGAGGTGTTCGACGCGCTCTTCGATCGTTTCAATATGGCCGAACATCATGGTGGCTGTCGTACGCATGCCCAGTTTGTGGGCTTCTTCGTGCACGGCCAGCCAATCCTCGGTCATGCACTTGCCCCGGGTGATCTCCCTGCGCACCCGGTCGCTGAGAATTTCCGCGCCGCCGCCGGGAATGGTATCCAGGCCGGCGTCTCGCAGTTCGCGCAGAACTTCGGCGATAGGCATCTTGTATTTCTTGTGGAAGAAGAAAATCTCCGGAGCGGAGAAGGCATGTAGATCGATCGAGAATCGGTCTTTAATCCGAGTCAGCATCTCGCAGTAATATTCGAAAGGAAGTTTGGGATGAAGCCCTCCTTGCAATAACACCTGGGTTCCTCCCACTTCTACGAGTTCCTGGATTTTCTGGAAGAGTTCCTCGTCGGAAATGATGTAGGCGCCCTCCTCATCCACTTTGCGGTAAAATGCGCAGAAATCGCATGTCGCCGCGCATACGTTGGAGTAGTTGATATTGCGGTCGACGACGTAGGATACAATGGTGGGATGAGCCTGTTGCAGGCGAAAACGATGCGCTCGTTCGCCCAACTCGATCAAATCGGGAGATTGGAATAGCCGGACGGCCTCATCGGGAGGAATCCGTCCGTTGTGGATCGCCATCGGGAGTCTCTTCTTTCGGTATGAGCCGCTGATGTTCTTTTTGACGAACCTGCTCGAGCAAAACAAGGATTTCCTGTTTGTCCTGCGCGAAATCCGAATCCAGATAGGCCAGATAAAAACGAACCGCAGCGTCTTTCAAATTCCCTTGTTCGAGCAGATCTTTCCCGACAACCACATTGGCGTGCCGGTCCCAGGGACGTAATTGTAGCAATCGGCGGCACCATTCGGTATGTTCGAGAGTGAACTCGGGTGACTGTGTGATTGCCACCATGCCCAGCAAAGCGTCGAGATCGTAGGCGTTTTCGTCGAGGATAGACTGATACCCTTGCCGGGCCGCGTCAACCTCGCCGACCTTCATATGCGCAGCCGCATCCGCCAGGATTGAATCCCGCGATGTATCGCATCCAGCCGGCCATAATATTGCCAATATCAGAAGAAAGGAAAACCGGCTTCGAACGCCGGTTCGGAAAGACATCAGTATGCGTTCTTAAACGATGTGAGTGTTTTCCATAAAATCTTCAGGTCGAGCAGGATCGACCAGTTTTCCACATAGTATAAATCGTGCTGGGTTCGTTCCATAACCGAAGTGTCCCCGCGCCATCCGTTCACCTGCGCCCAACCAGTGATGCCCGATTTAACCATATGGCGGCGCATGTAATAAGGAATCTCTTCCTTGAATTTATCGACGAAATACGGACGCTCGGGACGCGGCCCCACCAGACTCATATCCCCGCGAAGCACGTTGAGAAACTGTGGCAGTTCATCCAGGTTGTAGCGGCGCAGAAACCGTCCGATCCGGGTTGTGCGGGGATCGTTGGTAGTAGCCCATTTCGGCCCCGTGTTCAACTCGGCGTTATCGATCATCGAGCGGAACTTATAAATATCGAATTTGTTTCCGTCGTTTCCCACCCGCTGCTGCACGTAAAATACCGGGCCTTTCGAATCCAGGCGAATTAAAATGGCGATCAGGAACATCAGGGGCGATGCCACGATCAACATAATACCCGATATCAGAATGTCCATCGACCGCTTAATAATCTGGCCAAAACCGCTCAGCGGCGTCTCGTCGAACAGAATGGTCGGCAAGGCTGGAATTTCCTGCAAACTAATCCGCTGGCTTAACAGATCGAACAATTCCGGAATCACCCGGTACGAAACGTCCTTGGCGTTGCATATTTCCATAACCTTGAGAATGGATTGCTGATCGTCCGGCGGCATCGCGATGATGACATTGTCAATCGGGGATCCTTGCAAGACCTGGGGAAGGTCTTTCACACTTCCCAGGCAGGGAATCCAGTGATCGTCCTGTCCGGGCGAATGATCGGTATTGATTCGGCCGATTAATTGAAATTTCGATCCATAATGTTTCTGCAATTTTTCGTTCACCTGTATGCAGCGCTCCAGGGGTCCAACCAGGATCGTCTTGAAAAATAGAATCCCGTTACGAATCAAATGCATCTGCAACCAGCGCAGGGCATGCTGTTGCACGGCCATCCCCACACAGGCGATTGGAATCGCCAGGCCGACCGTTAATCGGGAAAAAGAAAATCCGCGATAGTTAAATAATAACGCCATCAGGAAAATGTACGAAACCAGGATACCCAATATCCGCGAACTGCTATGCGCCTGACGGTCGAATCCGACCCGGCGTTCGTATAGGCCTAATCGCTCAAAGACAAGCACTCCCACAACGCCGATAAAAAGAGACAACCGCACATAGGACGTGAAATTCGGTATGTATGGCGGCGATGGCGGTGGGAACCACTCGAAGACGATCGAAAAAAATCGAATCGAATAAGCCGCTAGAAGCGAACTCGAAAAAATCAAAAAGTCCGATAAAATCAGAACGAGCAGAGGCACGGTATACCGGTCTTTTGTTTCGTTTTGTGGGAGAGTGGTTATATGGTTCATTGCTCGGTTAACAGCTCAACCCCTTTGAACACAGTTTCACAGGGCAGCCAGGCGCCTGTCTCTTTTCTCAGGATTTTACCAAATAATCCATACTATTCGGAAATACGGTAATCCACTGCAATCAGTTCAGTTCATCCAATCAAACAAAGACGAATCGGTTCGCCTTTGTCTCATCGTTGCTATTAATTCGACATTATAGCTCCATTTTAGGGTACTTGTCAACAAAATTATAAAATTCAGAGAGTTACCCTAAAACCACCCAATGACTTCGTTTAATAAATTATCTGCCGGTTTATTCTTTCGTCAATATGAAAGTGACCTTTCTTGACGATTTAAATTGTCTAGAGGTATGCCCATTGGAATACCTTTTTTATTTTCAATCCTCCTGGATTGACGGATTTCCTCTTCTCCTGTAAAATTCAAAAAATGAATTTTGTATTCTATATTAGCGATCATTCACCATGATCTTGAATCCAATCTTCGCCTTTTCCAAATCGAATCCATTCTCTTTATTAATAATGAGATGTCCATGAGTACAATCCCAAATTCCCCGGATGACGATTCCTTCATGGATCGTGACGAGCAGATGATCCTCAATCTGCTCTCAGCGATTGAGGATGAACCCAATACCACCCAGAAAGACCTTGCCACTCGCCTGGGCGTCGCTGTGGGTGTGGTCAATTCATACTTAAAGCGAGTTATTTACAAAGGTTATGTAAAAACCATGAGCCTCCAGCGCCGCCGGTTGCGTTATCTTCTCACTCCCAACGGCATCAAGGAAAAAACCCGCCTGACCTATGAGTTTCTTAAGTATTCCTATATCTATATCCGGGAAATTCGCCGCAAAACCCGGGAAATTCTCTCCCCCCTTGTCCGGCAGGGAAAAAAACGAATTGTCTTTTATGGGGGAGGCGAAATCGCCGAACTGGCATACCTGACTGTCCGGGAACTGGGAATGACTCTGGTAGCCGTTCTCGACCTCGACCATCTCAATCAATATTGCGTCGATCATGTCATTCAGGGGCTGGAGTGGTTCGAGATACAAGACGGGGCCGATGCGATTCTCGTCTTGAAATCGCTTGCCGGCCGTCGCGATATCTCCCAACAGTTGATGAAATACGCAGAAGAAAAAAACATAACGCTGATCCCATTTTTCCCGCTGGAATAATGGAAACGACAGGCAGGCCGATGGTCGATCGGGATTCTCGGAAAGAGGAGATACGCTTGAAACACGCTGAAATATCTCTGGTAATCAGCGACCTGGGCAGCGGGGGCGCGCAGCGGGTTCTTACCACTCTG
>CAZFOX010000192.1:7439-8332 GCA_964520565.1 uncultured bacterium
CCAATGCCTGGGCGGCCCGGGGACGGCGGGTATGCGTCATCACTCTGGCGGATCGAACGAGCGATTTCTTTCCATTGGATCCATCGATCGATCGGCGAGTCGCAGGCGGAATACATGATTCCCGTAACCTCTCGGATGCGCTGCGTATGAATCTTCGCCGGATTGCCAACCTGCGCCGCTGCCTGCGGGAAAGCGGTGCGCCGGTGGCGGCCGCTTTTGTGGGAACCACCAATGTTTTGACGATCCTCTCCGCCTGGGGAACCGGGATTCGCGTCGTTGCCTGCGAACGGAACGATCCCTCCCGCCAGTCGCTGGGAAGAATGTGGGACTTTCTGCGCCGCCGATTCTATCGCTTTGCGGATCGGGTAACCGCCAACAGCCGGGGCGTTCTCGACACCTTGTCTAAATTCGTGCCCGCAAGCAAACTAGCCTACGTTCCAAATCCATTGGCGGTCTTTCCCCCCATGATCGAGGGTAAAGCGCATCCCCCCACGGTTTTATCGGTGGGACGCCTGCATTTCCAGAAAGGATACGATATTCTTCTGCCCGCTTTCGCGATGGCTACTCGGGACAAGCCGGACTGGCGATTGCGGATTCTTGGGGAAGGCCCCCTGCGGGAAGAATTATGTAAATTGGCGAAAAATCTGGGCATCGCCGATCGAGTGATCTGGGAGGGACGCACCGCCGATCCGTTTTCGTTTTACCAGGCTTCCGATCTCTTCGTTCTGGCCTCGCGCTTCGAAGGGATGCCCAACGCCATGCTGGAAGCGATGGCCTGCGGCTTGCCGGTGATCGTCACCGACGCTTCGCCCGGGCCTCTGGAATATGTGGAACGTAACGTCTCCGGTCTGGTGACGCCGTGCGAAAATGTCGACGCTCTAGCGAGTGCCTTG
>CAZFOX010000193.1:0-8326 GCA_964520565.1 uncultured bacterium
ACGATTAAAAGAAGCCGTCGCTTCGATGAGAGCGGGAGAATTTCATGTCGTAATCCCTCGGGATGGAGATGATGAGATCGCTCAACTTGGACTCGAACTCCAGAACCTAGCTAACGAACTGGCGCGGCGCTGCCTCGAAATTCATACGCTCTATAAAATCACCGAGCAGATGAATTCCAGCCTGCTTCCCGAGGAAATCCTCAACAATATTTTCGAATTATTCCGCCCGGTAATCCCGTATAATCGGATCGGTGTCGGTTTACTGGAAAAGACGGGAAAAGCCGTACGAACGATCTGGGCGCGTTCCGATGCCGATGAAATGAAAATCCCAAGAGGCTACTCGACTCCCCTGGAAGAGAGCAGTCTATTACAAATCATCCAGACGGGTCAACCCCGAATCCTCAACGATCTACAAGATTACTTAAAACAAAATCCAAATTCTCGATCAACCCAGTTGATTGTGGAAGAAGGCATGCGATCCAGTTTGACCTGTCCCTTGACAGTCAATGGTCAAACGATTGGATTTATGTTTTTCTCAAGTATGAAACCGAATACCTATGCCGATATTCACGTCGACTTTTTCCTCCAGCTCGCCAATCAACTTTCCATCATTCTGGAAAAGGGGCGATTGTATGAAGAATTATTAAAAACCAACGAGTTAAAAAATAAGTTTCTGGGTATCGCCGCCCACGATTTGCGCAGCCCACTTGGCGTTATTATGGGATACTTGAAATTATTCCTTCAGGGACATTTCGGCGATCTGAACGAAGAACAGAAACCGATCATCGATAAACTGTTGAGAAACTGCGATTCGATGCTCAATTTAATCGTCGAACTTCTGGATGTAACCGCTATCGAATCGGGAAAATTGAATCTCGATCTAAAAGTGATGGACGTCGTTCAATTTTTGGATGAATGCCTGACGACGGAAGCTCCACTGGCGAAAGGAAAATCCATCGAACTGAGACTTTCGATAGCCTCCTCGCTTCCCAAAGTGATTTTCGATCCCAACCGCATTCAGCAGGTCGTCGACAATCTGGTCAGCAATGCCATCAAGTACTCCCATCCCAACACCGCCATCGAAATCATCGCGGATTGTACGGATGATGAAGTCCTGATCTCGGTAATCGATGAAGGGCAGGGCATTCCCGAAAAGGATATTCTCCGGGTTTTTCAGCCGTTCCCCAAAATCAATGTCAAGCCAACGGCGGGAGAGAAATCGACGGGGTTAGGTCTCGCGATCGCCAAAAAGATGGTTGAAGCGCATGGCGGACGCATTTGGGTGGAAAGTGAAGTAGGGCAGGGATCGGTGTTTACATTTACACTACCGATCAAGTTCGAAGTGGAATAAGACTCAATATTACTATATTTAATATATTATAAAAAAATACAACAAAAAGCCGGTGAAGAAGTCATTCCCACCGGCTTTGGTTTTTTCAATATTTCACGCTCTTACAACTTGGCCACTTTGGGAGCGAAGAGTTTGGTCGCTTCGGGAGCGGGACCCATCAGAGGCAGAACGTAGTGACGGAACGCGTCGGTGACGTTGTTGCCTTCGGCGTTAATGAATTCGTCAGGCATGACTTTGGTCTTGGCGGCGATCTCCGTCAGAGGTACGAGATCGTATTCCACCGCGTAATCGCCGACGCGTTTAATGACCACCGATCCATCGATATTATGCCAAACGGCGTACTGAACCGCTTTTTCGCCCACTTCGCGGGCCTCGCATCGATCGACAGCGGATACGCATCCCAGGAAACTACGGGCCGGGTAACCGAGTGTATCGGCGCGAACCCGCTTGATCTTCAGATTATCCTTGACGAGATTCGAAAGCACATCGCCCAGCGCGCCAGTACCGGAGAGTTGTACGTTGCCATGTGCGTCTTTTTCAGCCTTGCCGAGAATGCTGACAACCAGGGGAACTTCTTTCCCTTTTTCGTCTTTTTCGCTCCAAATGCCTTCGGAGGCGGCGACGATGCAACGCCCGTATTTTTTGTATGTGGCGTCGACATCTTTCAGAAATTGTTCCTGATCGAATTTCCTCTCGGGGATGTAAACAAGATGGGGGCCGTCGTCGGGAAAGCGGCGATAGGCGGCTGCCGCCGCGGTAAGAAATCCGGCGTGACGTCCCATAACGATGGCGATATAAACGCCAGGCAGAGCGCGGTTATCGAGATTCGCTCCAGCGAAAGCTTGAGCCACGTATTTGGCGGCGGATCCAAAACCGGGGCAGTGATCGGTCACTACCAGGTCGTTATCGATGGTCTTCGGAATATGCACGCAGCGGCATTCGTATTTATCCTCTTCCGCAAACTCGTTAACCAGGCGGCAGGTATCGGACGAATCGTTCCCGCCGATATAAAAGAAATACCGGACATCGTATTTCTTAAAGACATCGAAAATCTTTCTGCAATATTCCTTATCCGGCTTATCGCGCGTGGAACCCAGCGCGGAGGCCGGTGTGTTACCCACTTCCTCGAGATTGTGAGAGGTCGCCTGGCTCAAGTCGAGGAATTCTTCCTTGACGATGCCGCTGACGCCGTGCAGAGCGCCATAAACATTTGTAATCTGGGGAAACTTGCGGCACTCCAGGGCTGCACCAACCAAGCTTTGGTTGATGACGGCGGTCGGTCCGCCGCCTTGCGCGATGACTGCCTTACCTTTTAATTCAGCCATTTTTTTTCTCCTATCCATGATTCAGAAAGTCTGAACGATAACCGATCGATCGCGATGCCGGTTTGAAGCCACGAGTAGAAAATTATGTCACCCGTTTTAAGAAATGGAATGCCGACGCCAATGGTTTGGAATCGAAAAATCCAGTCAAAGATATTTGAAATTGATAGAATTGCAGGTTCTTTCAAGACTCCCAAAATATTCTATAGGATAAACTCGAAAAATCGTCATGAAAGAATCGAATAACCATACGGTTATCCGCAATGCGAATCAAGTAGGATGCGATCGAGTAGGATGCGATCGAGCGCTGCGAACCCCACTGAAACCTCTTGTTACATTCCCTTTATCATTTCAAACGTACCCTTTTGTCATTTCAAACGAAGTGAAATATTTTAAATTCTCTTTAGTTTTCCAACTTCCAAACAATTGGCAATGGAGAAAAAATTGAAATATTCTAACTCATCCCTCTCAGTTATATTGCCGAATCAATAGGATTGTGTATACAATGTGTCATTCAATGAATGGATTCTTTTGGGGAGGATTATAATGAAACAAGGGAAAAATGGTTTCACTCTCATTGAGTTGTTGATTGTGGTGGCGATCATCGGGATATTGGCGGCGATTGCCGTACCCAATTTCCTCAACGCTCAGATCCGCGCGAAACTTGCGCGAGTCGAGTCCGACATGAAATCGCTCGCAACGGCTCTATCCATGTATAAAATGGATAATGGCCATGCCCCTCGCGATAATTTTACCAACCACGGCTGGTTTTATTCCTACGCCCTGCTCACTTCGCCGGTCGCTTATATGAGTTCCGTGATCCCCGATGTATTTCAGGCGGAAGATGTACTCGCTGGATCGGCCGATCACCGCATCGGCGGCCCTAACGGCCCCCTGACTTACGATTACGGTACAGATGTTTATCACGGTTATACCGGTGCTGCCCGAAATCCCAACCACGCCTGGTATAAAGCCTGGAAAAATTCTGAATGGAAAATCGGCAGTTGTGGCCCGAACAAGAAATACAATGAAAATTGGTACTTTTCCGGGGGTGGATGGTTAACAGGTGCGTTTTACGATTCCTCGAACGGACTCATTTCGGACGGCGATATTTATCGGTGCGAGGAGTTTTTCGATAAAACACGCAAAGGCGAGTAATACTCTCCTCTCTTCAACAAAAAAGGCTTGCCTGGCAGGAACGCCTCGCAAGCCTTTTATCTGTTTATCCCCTCACAAACGTCCTGTTTCGGTTACAATGTTATAATCGATAGAACATCGATTCCTGGATTTTTTTTCTAAGATATCGATTTCTATCCCGAGGGTTTAGGAATAGATTCTTACAAGGCGATTCTGCGAGTTTCTCTCTTAGAACACCTTTGAAGCCTGGAAACAATTTACTGAAACCAGAATTTCAAATAACTTTGGCTAGTTCTAGAGTAATTCATTGGAGATGGGAATTCTCCCAAATCGGATTGAACGTTTCCATATCAGGAGGACACCGAATCGATGAGCGCCGCCCCGATTTTTGCCGAACGGCTGGATAAGAAACAGATTGAAGAAGGATGCCAATTGGCTCCCAAATTCGATAAGGACGGTTTGATCCCTGTCGTGACGACCGACTACCAGACCCATGAGGTCCTAATGGTTGCTTATATGAATGCTGAAGCATTGCAGAAAACCATCGAAATCGGCGAAGCGGTCTATTGGAGCCGCAGCCGACAGGAATTGTGGCATAAGGGAGCGACCAGCGGCATGACCCAAAAAGTGCGGGAAATGCGTATCGATTGCGATCAGGATACGATTCTGATACGCGTGGAGATGGCAGGAGGAGCGTGCTGCCATGTCGGTTACCGATCTTGTTTTTACCGATCAGTCCCAGTGGGAGAAACGGCTAAAAAAGGTGGCATGGAAAAACCATTGCCGCTTTGTTTTACAGAAATGGAAAAAGTGTTCGATCCACGGAAGGTATATGGGAAATAATTCGAAATTGAGATCATTAGTAGAACTCTTCTTTTTTCATCTCTTATTCATATTTTTAGTTGATATAGTCTATAAAATTAACTTTTTTATCATTCCATAATGATATATAAATTGTCATATAAATCTGCATGTAAATTCTCTCATGGAGTGTTTCTCATAACGATCCAATCAAGATAAGTCAGCCATGATGACATAGCCAATAGAAGAAACGTTTTTTCCCCTCAGAAAACCAGTGAAAGGCAGGTTTGAAATCCGTTCCTATGGATTTCTCCTTCAAACTGGGAGAGATTATGAGAAAATTCTCGGTTCAACCGATCATCCCTCCCCTTTTTTCTCCCCAAGTTAGAAAGGGAATCCCCCCATGCGGCTAACGGCTGGTAGTCAGCCATATGCAGGTTCTCAAATTATTTAATTTTTTATATTTGATTCTACGACTGACTTGGTATAATTAAAAGGTGGAATTCTTTCTTTTATTTTTTTATTATCTATATAATATTAAAATTAATGGAAAGTACTAACCTGAAGTCCCCCGTTGTCCAGTTAGTTCTTTTCCTGGCCTACTATCTGACCGGTTCGATTCTGTTTGTCTGGTTCTTGATTTATTTACGGGAAAAAACGGGCTCCGGATTATTCGATTATTCGCTTGTTTTAATATTCATTCCCATGATTTTTGCGGCAAACCGGCATGATCGCCGCCATTATTTCATTTGGATTGGTTTTTTAGGAATGATGATCGCTTCCGCAGCCATTTTATGGAAAGATTCAACCCCCGCCAATTCGCTGTACCTTCTTTTTTTCGTTACACTTACGTTCTTCTTAACCGCCGAAAGTATTTTTCAGCGTAGGACCTCGTATGTAAAGATAGAGCAGATAAATCTGGAATTGCAAAAGGCCTTGGCTAAAGCGCATTATATGACACTTCACGCCAATCAGGCCAATAAAGCCAAAAGCGATTTTCTGGCCAATATGAGCCACGAATTACGAACTCCCTTGAATTCCATCATAGGATTTGCAAATATCCTAAGTAAAAATAAATCCAACACTCTAGATTCAAAAGACTTAGACTATATTAACCGGGTTGTTTCGAACGGAAAGTTACTCCTTAGCCTGGTCAACGATATCCTTGACCTTTCCAGAATTGAGGCCGGGAGAATGGACTGTTTGATCGAGTCGACCGATTTGCGGGACCTGATCGAGGAAGTGATCCTGCCAATACGCAATCAGATCGATCAGAAACACCTCGAACTAAAGCTTGAAATTCCTGAACAATTGAATCCCATTCAGACAGATCGTTCTAAATTGAGACAGATTCTATTCAATCTACTCAGCAACGCCATCAAATTTACCGAAAAAGGGTGTGTGATCGTACGCGTAATAGCTAATCAAGTCACGCAGACTCCTGAAAGCATCCAAGTAATCGATACAGGGATAGGAATTGAAGCCGACAAGTTAGACTCCATATTTGAAATCTTTCAACAGGGCGATTACAGCCTATCGCGTAAATATGGAGGAACGGGATTGGGATTGGCCATATCAAAATCACTCTGCGGTCTCTTGGGATATTCAATCCAGGTTGAAAGTGTGGTAGGAAAAGGATCGACTTTTCAATTATTATTAAAATCGACAGAAAAAGATATATTTTATCACCCTCTCTCTTCGACACACTCCATGCAATTCCTTCAAAGAGTACCTTCGAATCTGAAATAAATCCCCAACAGGTTTTTATCGATTAATGATTGACAAGGATTGTGTTACATTGTATTATAGGAAGGCTATAGGGGGAGTATATTTAGACATAGATAAACCTTCCAGGAACTCCCGTTCTATTCCACTGTGTACATTATATGCTCGTAATAATTCTTGTTTAATTTTCCATTTTCAGGGGTAGTGATTGGATCTTATTGGAACTGTATGAGGTTCCAAGTGATATATTATTGTTTATCAAATAGATAATCTTTTTGCAGGTGTGATGGATTGAGAACTGGTTGAGGAAAAAGAGTCATCCTAAAATCACCTTCTTGAGAAATTTCTTCAACGAGTTGGTTTCAAAAGGTTTATATCACTTTATCTTGAAAATTTCATAAGGAATAGTCATCGACATTCAGTCGTGGATTGAACGATAAGATATGGTTCGGAATTTGCTTGAGATAGGAACGATTTGAAGTGATAGATATTTTTGGGAGTTAGAGTAAGTTGCTTTTCGAGTACTCATCCTTACCGAAAGGAAGAGTGGATATTCAGATTATTTTCTCTTCTATATCTTCTGCGATTGAAGGAAGGAAAAATGCCCAACATAACCAATAAGCATAGTATCAAAGGTGGAATCCAATCGAACCTGTTCTATGCAGTTTTAATCTCTCTGCTGTTTTTGCCGGGACTTGGATTTGCCCAGAATATTAACACCGAAGAAAATTTCCCCGATCCCAATTTCCGCACTGCTGTCGAAGAATTTATGGGTGTTGCACCCGGCGGTAGTTTCACAGCTACACAGGCCGCCTACAAATACGGTCTCTTCGATTGTTCCAATCGTAGTATATCAAACCTGCAAGGCATCGCATTTTTCCGGCGCATAACTGTCCTGGACTGCAGTGATAATCTTCTCACATCTCTGGATGTCTCCAGTAATGATTTCCTATTAAATCTATTTTGTGATAACAATCAGTTGACCTCGTTAAATTTCACGAACAATCCGAAGCTCTATTACGTTTTATGTAGCAATAATAGCCTGTCGAGTTTGGATGTCACCAATCTCCCGGCGCTTCTAAACTTGTATTGTGAGAATAATCAGCTCGCTTCTCTCGATGTTTCCAATAATCCTCTTCTTCAATATCTCGTTTGCTCGCAGAATCAATTGCTGGATCTGGATGTTTCGAATAATCCCGACCTGGTATACCTGCGGTGCCGGTATAACCAGATATCGAGCATCTCCAGTTTCGTAACCAATACCGGGATTAACGCTGGCGACGTAATAGACATTCGCAACAATAATCTGGATTTGCTCGATTGGTTTGATGTGGAGGTATTGATAAATCGTGTTGGCAGCGGTTTTAGTTATTCTCCCCAAAATGGCCTAAATCCCTATGTGGAAAATATCAATTCCCCAGCCCGGTTCCCCGATCCTAATTTCCGCGCCGCGGTAGAATCGTTTATGGGTGTCGCGCCCGGTGCGGGATTCACCGCCACGCAGGCGGCTCAGAAAACAGGCATCCTCAATTGCGCGGGTATGAACATAGCCAGTTTACAGGGAATTGAATACTTTAAAAATATCACCGTTCTTTATTGCCAGAACAATCTATTGACCGAACTGGATGTATCGGCCAATTCGGCTTTGTTAAATGTCTTTTGCCAGAATAACCAACTGACCAGCCTTAATCTGGGAGATAATCCCAAACTCTTCTACGTGGTTTGCGAAGATAACCAACTCACGGATCTGGATGTTGCCAACCTGCCTGCTCTCCGCTATCTTTATTGTAAGAACAATCAGTTGGTCTCTCTGAATGTATCCACCAATAGCCAATTGCAGTATCTTTATTGCCAAAATAATTTTCTGGAGAGCGTATCCAGTTTAGCGGTAAATACGGGATTAGCGGCTGGAGACCGGGTCGATATCCGCAACAATAACCTGGATTTGCTGGATTGGTTCGATGTGGCGGTTTTGATCGATCGTATTGGG
>CAZFOX010000194.1:0-8310 GCA_964520565.1 uncultured bacterium
GATTTCTGAAGCCAATTGACGGAATGAGATTATGCCGCTTTCCGTGTCAAACAGAGAACAGGCTAATCGAAATACAATGGGCGAATGCTTTAATATAGCATAAATAAACGGGGCGATATGAGCTGAATATTCACTTTCTGCCTTTTTTACTACATCCGAACCGGTTAATTGTAATAAAATTGGCTTCAAACGTTCAACTGTCTCTTGATCTGAATCGACTAAATTTTCTTTGGCATCTATAGTGGTAAGATCAATATTTGATTTTTCAGCAAGATCGCACACATTTGTAAACTTTGGCAAAGAGAGATGTTCTTTGTCCAACCTAAGCGGTGCCTTTTTTCCAATAATGACGTGAGTGTTTTCGATTGGCGAAGAGAAAATTTTAGAAGCGAAATCTCTCAAATCATTTTCATTACCACCTAAAGTAGCTGAAGCGGCGATTCGAAGTATTTGATCTTCCTCTAAACCGCAACGATCCATGACACGCCGTAATAATAAAGTGATTTCTGCCGCTAGATTCCCTGAATACAAATGTGCCTCATCCACGATGATGCATTGCAAATCGGGACCAAAGAAACATTGGTCTTGCGGACGACAAAGCATGTATTCCAACATGGAGTAGTTAGTAATGACGATATCTGGAACAGGCGTAGATTCGGTTAACTTCTTCCCTTCATGCGATTCCCAACCTCTTGCTTCTTGTCGTGTACGTTTTCTGCAGGATTCATACGATAGTCCCTGTCTGTCTGCTTCATATCTTGTCTCGGGTGTTTCACTGGTGAAATGGAAAACGCTGATTTTTTCTTGACCGATCAGCCAGTGATATACTCTTTCTACTTGGTCGGCAACAAGAGCATTCATGGGGTATAGGATCAGACAACGCATACCACCATTTGAGTGACGTGCGGGAGTATTCCACAAATCACGAAGCATGGGCAACAAAAATGCTTCTGTTTTACCCGCTCCTGTGGGAGCAGAAATAATCATGGCAGGCCGGCTATCATTTTTCTCTGCAGAGAGGTGCAGCGCTGCTGACTGATGAACGAAAAGTGGACGATTGGCCGGAAACCGATAAGGAGGTTCTAATTTATCTAAATGATTACTGAGACTATCAGGAAATAAGTCTTTTCTCGATATACTTTGCAATGTATCGGCTGAAGTTTCTGCAGGAAACGCTCCTTCAACCCAAAGTTCACTGACAAGACCGCCAAGATCAGGTGGCCCTTTCCATATCTTTTGACAAATCTCGGACAATTGCTGATCTTTTAAAAAATTGTCTGATACAGCCAAATCCACCAATCTCTGGCGAATGTGTTCCACCATGCGCAAAGCATCAATTTGTCCCATTTATTTCTCCTTATGCCTCGTGTCGAATTAACGCTTCAAGAAGATGAACGGAAAGACAAATACGACCCTCTCCAAACTCTGAAATTCGCCGGAGTAAAGAAATGTCACTCAGAGAAGGGCGATCTTGTTGGAAAATAGATTTTTGAAAAACAGTCAGAATACTATGTAATTCCTCAATGGTAATTTGGAAACGATCGCATATACGACGCTTTAAATATAAATGATGTTGTTCATGATTGATTGTCTCATCATTTATTATAATCAATCTCTTTACAACAATTCGAAATGTATCTTCCCGATGGGGTATAGAAATACGTCGCGCAATTCTTCCAACTAAGGGTGGACATAGATGAGAGATGGTGATTATTGCCTCTCGTTCAGGATGATTTGTTGTTTGAGAAAATATTTTAAGGCACTTTTCCGCTAAATCCTTGGTTTGGGGTATCCAATCCCATAATGCTGCACGAAGTACTGGTTCTACTTGATCATCCAAAGTAAATTGCAAACCAGGCGGAATTCCTTGGTTAAACTTCCAGGTATGAATAAAATCAAGAGGTCGACGGTCCACTGCCGATACAAATTTTTGAAATAACTCAGGGGAAAGGACCGGTGCTTTACACCACCGCAAAAGAGCAAATAAAGTCTTTAGATATCGAACATTGCTATAAGTTAAAGATTGAATTATCTTCTGATTGTTCCAATAAGAAGCAAGGCGCATCCCTCGATAAGAAAAAGCGATAGCAAGACAATGATCATGAAATGAAATATCAGGTGGAAACGTTATTTTATATTTTCGTCCTTCATTATCCAACCGATTTCCAATTGAACATGGAATCGCTTGATGTCCATTATTATTGTCTATTATACAGATGCATTGATGCTCCGAAGATACCTCCAATGGGAATCTCAAAAATAAACTAGGAGATGCCCCTTTAATCCACTGGGGAGGAATAAAGAACATACCATCCCCCCAATCGCTTACGGATTCCGCTAAATCAATTGAGTGAGCTCCATCTACCCAAAGTTTTTCGCCCCATCCTGCCAATTCGTTGAACGAGACTCTTACTTTTCTTTCAGCTTGTTGAATAGGCCGAAATCCTTCACGTAAATAACCACGGAGATTTTGTATTCCACAAAAAGCCCAAAAGCGCTCGCTAGGATTATTCTTATTCAATTCACTTTTTGGCGAATGTTCAATCCACCTATAAGAAGAATCAATTAATTGACCCTCTTTTTCCTTTATAAAAGCAAGTCCTGAAAGGTTTATATCTAAATGAGGAACAACGGCAAAATTTCGCGTATCTGTGACTAATCGAATCCGCAAGCGTTCTTGTCGTAAAACAAGGGAAGCAGTTAGTGGAATTGTTTGACAAGTATGCCAAAATTCATTGTCATGAATGAGTGGATATATTCTATTACTAACATTTAAACATGCCTTAATTACATCAACTGGAATTCCTTCAATTTCAAATATGACAGATTCTCCAAGATGGCATAAAGAGTGCCTACTCGTTCTTAGGACAAGATCGGGTTTAGGTGGTGGAATTTTATTTTCTATTCGTGGTTGCCAGTAGATAAGATCGCCCAATTTTAGAACGAAATCTTCAGACCAATACCCATTCAATTGGTAAACTTTTCGATTCCCTATACGTGTTTCACTATGATCTGAAGTCGCAGTCAAATCAGTATCAAAAAGAAGATAATATTGCTTTCGGGAATACATAAGTATTCTATCAGGTAAAATATCTCCTGAGTCCCCGTCGAAAAGAACAACATCATTTTCTAAAATTCCTTCTTCTTGAAGATCAAAATCTATCAGAAATTCTTCTCCACAGCGAATCTGCAATAAGAGTGGTGCAAGGTTAGGATGATT
Source organism: uncultured bacterium (assembly GCA_964520565.1). Classification (GTDB taxonomy): domain Bacteria; phylum Hinthialibacterota; class Hinthialibacteria; order Hinthialibacterales; family Hinthialibacteraceae; genus CAZFOX01. The sequence continues at coordinate 3,221 of CAZFOX010000194.1, forward strand.
TGATTGAGAATTCGGCTCACAGGGGATTTCCTGACTACTAATCCAGATCCCATCTTTTTGACAGTTCCATTGAGCTACACGCTTACCATCGACAAAAAACACAAGATCGTTTCTTTCTTCTTCGGGTATAAGATTTTTAATATAATCTTCATTGATTTTCAACCGTAATCGAGGTAATTCTCCACTTCTCCAAATCAACCTGACTCCATCGAATATACTTAATAACTTCTGAATTTCAATCGTTGACTCATTCGTTCCAGTAGGTTCGACTCCTAAATCCAATCTTGCTTTTGCTTGTTCCAGTATTTCTTCAATCCAATCTCGTTTCACCCATGGAGAATGATGAAGAATCGTTGATATATCATTTTTTGATATTACACCCTTACGATATTTTCTGAGACCGCTCCACATTTCCTGAAATGATTGTGAAGCAAGATTTTCATATGATGGCTCACCTAATAGCGCCCGTACCGCCAATGGCATCCCACTATTAAGTATCCAATAAGGTAACCTATTTTTCATGCCCCGCCGAGTAAAACCAAACTGAATTTTTACAGAGTCGACATAAACTTGAGCGTTTTCAAAATCATAAAAATGACGCATGCCCATCGTGCCAAACAATCCACCTGCAAGTTGCATCGCCAGTTTGCATTGCGAAGAAGGTTGACCTTGGGGAAACAAAATACGACGAGCATTGTTCTGAATTGGAATACACTCTTTTACATGTCGCCATAGTTCTTCTTCATTTCCTCTTTCACGCCCAATTTCCGAAGAAAGAGACAATAACAAAATACCTATGTGCGCTGAAGAAATTGGATTTACTAAATACGATTCGATTTCATTACTATGATTTCCAAACCATTGACATAACCATTGAGTATCAGAATCTGTAAAACCTATTTCTACTAGAGACCAGTTTTTCCCTAAAAGACGACGTGCATTTTTATAAAAAGACATAAATGCAACATTGAGATCAGTGTTATTTGGATTCAATTCATCCCATATCATAATTTAAACTCACCCCTCCGCGCACGATTTCTCCAACTCCCCTTTAACCCGGTCCAGCGCCAGTTTGTACCAGACCAGCACCTCGACTCCCAGCACGATGAAAATGAAATCCCGCGCCAGCAGGTAGAACACGCTGAACAACGCCCGGGAATCGTCATCGTTGATATTCAGAAAATAGATCATCTCCAGAACGAGGAGGAACGCTCCGACGATGGCTGCCGCATAGACCGCCGCATCCCAGCGGATTCCGATTACATAATTGGGAGCCGACACCCGGCTCTCTCCCTCCAGGCAGGCTTTCACGGTGAAGAACTGCCGCTTCTTCAGCAGATATTCCAATCCCATGACGTAATGAAATAGGTTGAGGGGATAAAGAGCGGCGAACAGCCATAGGATGAACAAGTCTTTCATCACATTGACCGGCTGCGGCCAATCGGGCAGTTTCGATAGATCGTAGCGGAACGGAACATACGTGCAGATCAGCGCACCCATTGCTAACACGACGATTTTCATACCGGTGATCGATGCGACCCACCCCCAGGGATTCTTTCCGTTCAAAAAAGGATACGCCGTGACGTGTGATAGGATTGAAACCAGGAAGGTAGTAACGACAATCGCCACAATGATGGGTATCGCTTGGGAATGCGTAGCCGATTCCGGGAAAGTGAAGTGAAATCCCAATGCCTCGACTGCGATCAACAGAGTAAACAGAATCGATGCGAGATAAACATGAATTCGATGGTGACGAGGGACAGTTTCATCCTTCCCATAGAAAAATATTGGGAGACTAACGAGTGACTTTTGAAGAATTTGGAGAAAAGAATTGGACTCTTGCTGCCCGATTAAGGGAACGTGTTTCTGGCAGAGTAACGCGAAGGAATGCACCGGGACAATCTTGGCATGGATTCGTTCGGCTTCTTTTTCCGCGGCCACATCCACATCGTCCATGTTGATTTCGGGGATGTAGATGCGTTTGACGCCGGATTCCAACGCTGCATTGATTTTCTGCGGAATCCCGCCAACGCCCAACACAACGCTCTCCCGGCTTCCCAACAGATCGAACGCGCCGGTAAACGCCAAATCGGCAGGAACCGGTTCGCCGATATAATCCGAAACAATAGCCATCGCCAACGGCAGCCCCAGCGATTCGCCATCGTACTTGACGGAGCAATCCTCCACTTTTCCGGTAGGCAGTACAATCTGCCAAGCTACGATCCGGCCCGATAATCCTTCCGGGAATCCCTGCTGAATCAGAAACTCGTGGGCGACGCTTGCCGCCACGTGCGCCGCATTCTCCAACGTGGACTGTACCTGCTCGCGCGCCAGGGAGGAATAACGGATCTCCACCGGTTTGGATTCCGGGCGATGCGTCACCTTCACCAAGACATTGCGCAACCTTCCCTGGCGGCTATCGCCAACAACAAAAAGACCTTTCACGACACCGGAACGTTTTTCGTCTTCGGCGATGGTATACAGCAAATCTTCCAGCGTTTGTACGATAGTTTTCAGTTTTTGGGAATCACAATCGGCGTTCTGAATCACGGCCTGGAAGAGCGGCGGCAAGACCGCATTCGATAATTGGCCGTTTTTCAGAAGAGAGTGAAAGGGAGCCACGTCAGGGATTGAGGATTTATCGGCGCGATCGTCTTCCATGCCAGCGGCGAGAAGGATTTCATGCTGGGCGGATTGCAGGTTCAAACGCCGGGCTTCAGCGACAGCGAGTATGCAACGCAGATGCAGGGCGTATTCCACCATGCGATAGCGCTCGAAACCCCGTCCTCTCGCCCATTGGCATAACTCCAGACACTTTCTTGCATAACGCGGATGAGCAACCAGCCAGTGGGGGGAGTTCTTCAACAAGACGGGCAATTCATCGTCGAGGAAAACGTGAACGCGATGAAACTCCGGCCCCTTCAATTGGTCGAGCCGATTGGTAGAAATCGTTGCGAAAAATTGTTCAACCGACTGCAGATCGTCCATTCCAACCCAAGCACCCGTCTCGATGATTGTTAAAGGAAATGACGAGAAATAGTTTTATTGGCTACTTATATCCCGAATCGCCTTCGACGCCGCCAGGCGGACGCGTTCATCAGGATCGTTTTCTAAGGGCGTTATAGCGGTCAGAACCGATTTAATCCCTAAACCAGAAAGTACCTTCAGTATGAAAATCCGAATTTCCGATGAAGGATACTCCAGCAATTCCGCAAAATTACAGGCGACTTTTTCTTTGTCGGTGTCCCGAAGATTTTGGAGAGGCCACAAGGTTTCGATTTGCGCTTGAAGCGATGTTTTGACCGGCGCAGCCCAGATGCGTTCATCTTCCTCCAACCGGTACTCGCCTTCGCCGTTTTCCACAAGGACTAGGGTTTGAAATCGTTCGAATGCTCCTTCCGTGAAGCGGACCAGGAGCAGGCATTCCCGAATCGCAGGATCGCTGCTTTTGACATAGATTCGGTATTCCGTGCCGAATTTGTAGAGGGTCAGGACAAAGGGGGAATCGGCGATCTCTTTTTTGTCCTTTTCGAATCCCTCTCCCGAGGCGGCATATTCAACACCAGCCATTGCAGGAGCCAGACCGGTTAACGAAATAGGATCGGGAAACAGATAATCCTTGATTTTACCCAGCGATTGCAATCCATTACCGACTTTTGATAACAACTCCTGCAGGGTGGAAATCCGTTGCTGGTTTTTCTCAGATACGGCAGGCTTTCGATGAAGATTCTCCCAAATTTCTTGTATGTGGATTTCGATGGGTCTGTTTTTCTGAATAAATTCTTTTGCCTCCTCAGAAGGGGAGAACGTATCATTGACAACCTCATCTGCAAGCAGACATTCATCACAGTGGTCTAAGTGCCGCTCCACCCATTCTGCTATATCGGGTTCCAACTCCCCATGCAGGTAAGCAATAACCAATCCAGGAGCGGGATGTTCGTTATCCAGATTTTTAGCAACAGCCTGAAGATATTTCTTGGCCCACTGCATGTTCTCCATCATTTTTCCGCACTGGACACACTCCTGCAGGTGAGCGGCGATTTCCTCTATCCGCCCTTCATCCAACCGGCCGGTGATATACCTGGCCAAATCACTGTATGTTACATGGTCGCTCATTTTCCTGGTATCCAAAAAATGCTGCTTAAAATCTTACCGCCAATCTTCTTCATTGAGTTCACCTCGAAGGCGCTTGATCGCCCGACGATACCGTTTTTGCACTGCCTCCAGACTCAATTCTCTCCAATCGGGATCCTGTTTCTTCATTTCTTCGTTCAAAATTTTGGTTACATCAACATGTTCGACTTTATCCAGTTCCGCGATTCTTTGATCGATCGCAGGATATCCTGTCGGCCATTGAATCTTTGCCAAGACAATGATCGCATCAACCGGATCGAGCAATTCATGAATCAAAGCCATCAGGGCTTCCTTGCGCTCTTCCTCAATTACGTCCGGGGTAGTCTCCGTGATGGCAATATCCTCATAATTCTCCATCGTTTCTGCCGGTGTTATTTTGGAATCCCAAGAAAAAATCTGCCGAGCAATATTTCTTACGACATTGAGCGCAAATGCATTAATCCAGGTTGTTACCTTTGCCCCCCCAGTTTCATCAAAATAGTAGCCAGATCGAAGAAGCAGAATAAACACTTCCTGCATTCCGTTTTGAACAAGTTCATTCAAATCGGAACGATAAGATAGCCGACGCCGCAATTGACTGAATAAGAATTTTGAAATTGGCTCATAAATTAATCCAGAAAACTCCTGAAAAGCATCATAATCATCGGGATTCTCCCGCAAAATCCGCAGCAATTCAATCAGTCTTTCGTTGAGTGGGTCGCGTTCAGGATGGCTCATCGCATGGATTCATCGTCACATATTAATTTACACCGATTGGGCTGACCAGATCGGCGGTATTTTAAAATACACATTCTACAAAAGTCTAGCCTATCCACGTTTTTCATCATTTTTTGAATTATGTTGCTTTCTATCCTTTCAAAATCCTAAATTGGGGCCTCTTTTCTTCTCCAGGGGAATCCGAAAACAAATCCCCTTATTGGGTTAATGCAGTGACCGCTCAAGAATGGACAAAAAAT
>CAZFOX010000195.1:0-8277 GCA_964520565.1 uncultured bacterium
TTCGCCCATCTGTTCTCGCCATCCTCTATCGTTGCTGCAAGGGGACAGACTTCAAGACATAAACAATGACCTTCATCGTCGACATGTTCGAGAAGATTGTCCTGGCAGTATCGGCCGATCACCTCTTTATCGGTATAACCCGTCAAACGTTCCGCACTGTTGTTCCAAAAGAGAATCTGACGTTGCCGGTCGACGTAATAAACGCCTTCATCCAAGTGAGTCAAAACCGAGGAAAAGAAATCTTTCATACTCCGTATCGTTCTTTCCATATCAGTCTCCCGAACTACGTAGATATTGATCTAAAGAATAAGCCGTTTCCGGGAATTCTTTCAAAATTTTTTTATTGCATGTGATTAAAGGTACGATTAATTCTTTGGCAAGCGCCACAAATTCACAATCGTATGCCGTGCAATGGCTCCGATCGACTAATTCCAACACTTTTGACGAAGAAACTTCATATTCTCCATTTTCCATCAAAAGGGAGGCATTCTCCATTATCCTTTTTGCCGTCTGCAGGGATATTTTATTATAGCGAATGTAATTTGCTATAATATTCCAGAATTCACTCCGCCATAATAATGGCGACACCCAATGAAAATCTCGTCGGAGGAGTCGTTCAACCAACGCACTTTTTTCTCCCGATAAAAAGTAATATCTAATGATATTTGTATCCACGGCGATCATGGGCGGCCCAATCTTTTGGCTTCGTTCAATTCTTCCTCGCTTATCGGACAATGGGTGGTTAATTCTCGCAGTTTTCTGGTTTCTGCGAGGTTCTCTTCCATATTGACTTTTGGACAACCGAATCTTCTTTCCAGGCACACAATCACTTCGCTATTCATGCTCCGATGATTGATCTCCGCATGTCTTTTGAGTTACTGATATAGATTTTCGGGTATATTTTTCACCGTAATGGAGGGCAAGGTATTCAATCTCCCTTCATATTCCAAAATGGTTCAATTTTGCAATCATTGTAGGTTTTTATACTGATTTTTACAAGATTGGTTACACCTAATAATAAAACGGTGGAAGGGCTCGCCCTCATCGAGTTATTGCCCGTTTCATATCATGTCCCGATTCGCAGCTTTCCCCAAAGGGAACTTTTCAACCTATTGGTCGTCAATATCCCATCCGGAGTTACCGTCGTTCGCATCCATCCCCCTGGTTACAGCCCTGTGGAGTTTCGTATTGCCGATTATCCAAAGGAATCGATAGAAACCAATCCGGAATCTTTGATTCGTTTGCCTTTGACACCGCAATGAAATCAAAAAGGAAGGATGGGCTGAATCGACGATCCATCCTTCCTTCTTTTTTTTAATATAACCGATTTACTGGATTTCCAGATAGTCCTTACTCGGCAGCGGGGGAAACGCCGCGTGCGGTTCGGCTTGGTACCAGAATGCTACCGAGGCGATATCGTCCTGCAAGGGCAGATAGCGCCCGCCGGATCGCCAACCTAGCGCCTGAATGGTCACTTTTAAATCCTGCTTGAAGCGGATGGGATCGACGATATGCCAGCGGTAGAGACCGAACCGCATCTGCGATTTATAGACGCCGTCCGGTTTGATAACCTGCGCAAGGCCGGTGTACGGTGTGGAAAATTCCTGGTATTGACCTAAGGCCTTGTTTTCGAAATTATACGAACCGCAGAAGTAATCCTCGGTTCCGGTTCCGCAAATAGTCGGGAATTCTTTATCGCCATCCATATAAAACTTAATCTCGCCTTCGCCCCACCAGCCGTTGTTGTTGACGCCCCAGCACATATAAGTTCCCACGTACTGCCCATGGCCTTTGACACCATCGAGGATGGTGTAGACCTCTTTGTAGGGAACCGGGTTGGTTCGCCGAAACTGGGCGTGGAAATAGGCCGCGTCGTCGGGGACTTCAGTCAGCGTGTAATCGATCTGGTAATAGACGCGCATTTTGTTTTCATCGATGTTTTCCAGAGTGATTTTGCATTTCTTGCGGAAAGGCATCGTCCAATAGCAATTAAATGCACTGCCTGGATTCACGCACACCGCCAATGAATTGACCTGGGAGTATTGTCCCCATCCGCAGGCAAAGAAATCGCCCAGAGGGCATTCCACCGACGGCGTCTCTTCACCGTCCCAATACATGCGCAGGATCGAGTAACGCCAGGTTCCCGTCGGCGTCAGCCAGATGTGTTGGATCGCGCCTGGCCCTTCGATCTCTGCCAGGGTCAGGGTGGATTTCGCTTCCACGTCGATGGAGGGAGATATTTTCCATCCTTGTCCCAGATCGCGTGCGCAATCCTTGCCGGTTCCTTCGGTCGCCATGCCGGCTTTGCCCTTTTCACCGGTGAAGTTCTCCGGACAAATCGACCGCGTCTCGGCGTTGGAAAGCCGATAGAGATTGCCCAGGTTCATATTGAGCCCGTCAAAAGACCTTCTCTGCGCGAAAGCACTCCCTGTGACGATACCAACCATCGTAAATACCGCAATGATTTGACTGCATCGTTTCAAAAACATCCGATCGTATCCTTTCCATTATTTGGAATGTGTAATCCGCGATTATTGCACTAAATATATGGGGGAATGTCAATGCGAAGAGGCGTGGAGCGTGGGGAAGAAAGAGTCAGAATCAGGATAGTCGGGATGGGCAGGATGGAGGATAAAAATACCCTGTCTATCCTGAAAATCCCGGCCATCCTGATTCGGGAAAAATCCATCATTTTCATATTACGAAGTCAAAAAAATAATCCTTATTCATGTTCTTGGCGAGCGTAGACGAATCGAACGGATTAAGAACCAATTGCACATCCCCTTCGATGAACTCGGAAAGAGCGCTTCTAGCGTGAGTGAAATTCAATCGACACCCCGGTTGGTCAGCATGATATCGCCGCGGCTGGTAAGGCCGTTGCTGGGCGCGTATTTGCTGCCCCGCGCATTGGAGATGGCGTCTGTCCAGGAAGCGCCGTACCATTTCCCATCCGGCCCGATTCCTCCCAGTGCCCAATCGCCCGGTTTGAGGGGAGTGTTGCCGTACATGGCGGCCGTGTCATCTTTATAAGCGGGGAAATCGTGATCGTCGCCGTCGAAGGCTGGATCGTTATCGACGTAGAAGTAATGTCCAGCCGGACTTTGGAAGGGATCGAATGGAATGGAGGCCATGTAGGCTACCGGACTGGTCAAGGGAGCCAGAACCGCTTCGTTTCCCCGCGCTTCGAAATCCGGCCCCGCACCCACGAGGTTGAACACCTCTTTCAGCCGGGTATGTCCTGCTTCCAGATCGTCGTCCCACCAGTCCACCAGCATGACTCCCTTGTCCATGCGCAGGATTTCGATGGTAGTTCCCACCGATTTCATATCGGCATAGCAACGCGCCGTTTTAGCTCGAATTTGGGCGTTGAGAAAGTTGGGAACCGCGATGGCGGCCAGTATCCCAATAATGGCGACCACAATTAACAACTCAATGAGTGTAAAGGCGTGCGTACGATCCATTCTGAATTCTCCCCGGCGATCCGTTCGAAATACGACGCCACTCCATTATATTAAACTATAGGCAAATAATTCGAAGAATTTCTTATTGAATTTTCCTTTTTCCACATCGTTTTTAATAATTCGAAGCGCTTCCAAAGGTTTTGCCGCCTGGCGGTAAGGGCGTGATTCGTTGGTAAGCGCTTCGTAAGCGTCGATGATCCCAATGATTTGACCGCAGCTGGATATGTCGACAATGTGGTTGGGATAGCCGCTGCCATCCAATTTTTCGTGGTGTTGCAGAATGGCGTTGCGGATAAGTGAATTATCGAGATTGCTGTCTTCAACCAGGGCATAGCCCTGGAGTGTGTGCGACTTCATAATTTCGAATTCCTCGTTGGTCAACTTTCGGGGAGCCTGGAGGATTTTCGATTCGATGCGCGTTTTTCCGATATCGTGATAGAGTGCCCCCAATCCCATGTTCATGGTTTCTTCCATACTGAGGCCGACGTGGAAACAATAAACGACCGTCAGAGCCATGACGTTGATGGAATGAATGGCGGTTGTGTAATCCTTAAACGATAGAGAGGCGAGCGCCTTGAGATTATGGGGTTGATCCACATATTGACTGATAAGGAGATACATCGTGTCGGGAATCATTTGCAGTCCCCCGCTACGCGGTTCGGCTAACGTATCCTCGACAATATGCACCAATACATCGCGGACTTTTCGAATATCTCCACTCTGAATTTCTTTTTCGAGACGGTGATTGTTATGTACCTGGGACTCGATCGCGATCTTTTTTTGATCGTCTTTGGATAGGAATAATTGGGGGTGCTTTTTCGCGTTGAGTCTCAGGTCGGAGATGTCCTTGCCGGCCGGTTTGTAGAGAACGAAATTATCGGGACTGGGTTCGAAGAATAAATCGACGTTCGTGCAATAAGATAGATGCCGGTCTCTTAACCGAACGAAATCGGTGCGACTCATCAAGGAAGGAGTATCGTCTCTTTTCATGATTATTTCTGATACATATGCTGTCTCAAGGATGCTTCTAAAAAAACTCTGGAATGTATCATAACCAGTATTGTTGTTTAAACTATTTATTATTTTACATCGTTTCATAAAGAGTAGACATTCCTGGTTTGAAAAAATTGTAGGATAAAATGTCAGAAAAATCTGGAGTACCCATAAGGAATGAACGACCGCGAACTTTTTTTTCAGCATATCCGATCCTGTGTCGAGTCCAATAATGTTCCCGGTGCGCTCGTTCAACTTCGGCGAGAACTCGAATCTCATCCCGGCGATCCGCAGATACTGTTCTGGCTTGGAATCTGCCTGGCGGAGGTGGGGCAATTAACCGAAGCGGAAAAGTACCTCCATCAGGCCGCCGTCTTGGACCCTGGTAATCTTGAAATACCCAATGCATTAGAGGCAATGGAATCCTTGCGTACGGGCGCCAAATCGGGGAAGCGGCCGAAGGTGTCGTATTTCAATCGGGATGAATCTACCGAGTATAAGAAAAAAGAGTGCTCCAACTGCCATCGGCAGATTGCCGTGGAATCGTGGCAGTGCGGGTATTGCAAACAATTGTTTTGGTCACGAATCCTCGTACGACTGGGTGTATTTTTCTTGGTAGTCAGCCTGTTTATCTGGGGGATCGGCGGCTGGTATGCGAGGATCATGGGATTTCAGTTTCAACCAGCGCAGATCGTCAACAAGGCCGGGGATGAGGGCAAGCGAATCGAGATTACTCAGGTGGAATGGAACTGCATCGGCCTTGGATTAACTCAGGCGCGGGGAACCGGATTTAACGGCTTGGTTCGGGGAACGATTAAAAATACGGGCGACCGTTCCATCGAAAAAGCGGTTTTCACTATTTTCCTGCAATATAAGGACGGTACGGATATCACTTTTGTCTGGTTCGATGTATATACCTGGAGGCCGGGTGATGCGATCCGATTCGATTTTCCCGGCATTCTGCCACCCGCCCGCGCCGAGCGTTGTGAATTGCGTGTCGAGAGCGTTCAGTTGGCCTCCAGCGAACCGGCAAAAGACGCTTCTCTGAAATTTTACTTTCCCCAGAGCGACCATTTTCCCTCTTATCGATTCTCCCAGGGCGAAAGAACTCTCGCTGAGAAATTGTACGATTACTATAAACCGATCGATCCCTGGTCGTTCCAAAAATTGTTGCGCGTTTATTGGGAAATATTACCGGCTTTTCTCTTTAATTATCTCTGCGTGATCGTGGCGGTATTGCTGGTGAACGTATGCGATCCGGAACGGGTGTGGAATTCGGAATGGCGCTTGGATGCGATCGCCGCCGCCTTTGTGGTTTTGGGATTTGTGGCGATCAATACGGTAACCTATCTTATGATGAGTATGATTGGCATGATGAGTATCATCGCCGGGCTACTCAAAATCATTATATTCTGTGCCAAGCTCTTTTTGTTCTATTTATTCTTCCGGCGTTCGTTTGGTTTCACATTTATCATGATCCTTTTTTACATTTGCCTCATCATGACCGGTATGGGACTCTACTACAAAATCTTCGGCGCATCGTGATTTATTTCCATTGATTATTTCCCTGTATCAACCGGAAGGTTCGAATCTGTTGCCGCTTGAATTCGGCGGAAATTCCATTCTTCTTCACAGGCATCTCTTCCCGGTCAGTTTCAAGATGACTGACGGTATTCGCACGTTGGATGGGAAATGGTTTTAATTGAACTGTGGCTCTTTGTTCTTTCTCCGACAGGTTCCACAGCCGCGCTACGATTCCTTCCCGAATATCTGGTTCCGCGGGTTTAAAGGCCCACAGCAGCACACTGGGATTGGATACCTGGATGGCCGAAAATATTTTCTCAGGCAGTTTGGGATTCACGCCACGTGCCCAGCCGGTCAATAGGGGATTCTGATGTTCGAGACTGAAGCGCATGGCGGCGGCGGGATCGTATTTCCCATGGGTTCGTAAAGCAAAGCGATTCAAAAAATAGGCGTCTCCTCCCTGGCGCTGAATACCGAGATTTTCACCATCGATCTGCCCGCCGATTAATGCGCGTAAGACGGCCTTGGATGTATCCAGTCGTTTCACTTCGCTATCGTCCAGTTGGAAGAAATAACTATCCATGTTGGAGAGAGTGACGCCGATACCCTTTTTTCCTGTGATATCCGCGAAATGATTGAATGTCAGCCAGTCGTAACGGGCACAACGATCGGCGTAATCGCCGCCCCGGCTCTGCGTTTCGGCTCGAGCGATTGCGCCCACCTCTTCGTGACGAACGATGGGGAAATCCAGATTAAAACCAAAATCATACGAAAGTACATCGTTGAAATTTTGTGTGATTTCATTCTCGATATCGATTCGTTCCCCTTCGCGATAAAGCGTGATTCTCACCGTACGCTGTATGGGGGTACTCACCTCAGCGCGCAGGGTAATGGAAACCGGCCCATCGTTTTCCACTTCGATTTTCCCTTCCGCATTTCCCAGTTGGTTGATCGAAATCCCATCGTTGGCCAGAGAGAACTCGGAATTTTTTTGCTTTTTATCCTGCAAACGAACCATGCTGCCATTGGAGGACACTTTCATCCAATAGCGATCGTTCTCCAGAACCGAGTTCTCCCATTTTCCACAGGAATTTGACGGTTTCCCTTTATTCTTTTGGATTTCATACACTTTATAACCCACGGCAGGAACGGCATTCGCCCAAATACGAATCCGTTTTTCACTCTCCCGCACGATTCGTTGACAGGGGACATCCTTTCCAGTGGTTGTATCGAGTACGCGAATGGGATCGTCTGCTTCAAACGGAATATCAGCAAAATCGGATCGTTCCCACCCCAGAGGATTGAAGACAAAAAATCTCATTCGCGAGTCCCTTGCGGGGATCAAAGCGGCTATCGCATCGGCGGCTTTCCGATGAAGAGAATCGACATAATCGCAAAAACTCTTAGCGATGCGGCGCTGCCAGACCTCTCTATCCTTGCGAGGGACAGGCCCGTCCGCCGTCCAGGAATGTTCGAAGAATAATCCCAGATTGATGAAAGCCTGCTGACGGATAGGATCGTCCCTCCAAAAATCCGGTTCAACCATAGTGACAACAGTGGCTAATGCTTCCGCAGCGCGCAGTTTTTCCAAAGATCGTTTAACACTGGCGGATACTTCGGCTAAAGAGGCATATAGCAATTCCCATTCGTTTCCAAAACCGGTTTTCACTTCGGGCAATGAATCGCCGTATTCTTTTTGGAAATCGTCGAAGAAATCGATTTCGTTACTGACAACGATCCGTTGATTTTCATCCGAAAGGCTTTTGGCCGCGAAGACGAACTCATCGTTACGGGTTTCGAGATCGTCCCAGCCTTTGCCGAAACAACCGATGATGGAGTAGGGAAAACGTTTTTTAAATTCCGGATCCGATGCGACGTAGTTAACGATTTTCCAGGGATCTCGGGCTTCGGCGTAACCGCCCATTCCTTGATTGTTCTGCAATAGAGAATTCCATTTCATCAGGATCTTCTGATCGTCGGGACCTGTCCAAAAATAGATATCGTGTTCCCGGTCGCCCGCATCGTCGACGCGGCTGGCGCATTGGCAGATCCCCTTCCAACTGTACTCGACTCCACAACCAGCCCAGATCGATGCCAATCCCCAGGGCAATGTTTGATTTTCCATTGCCAAGGCCAAACGAAACGGTAAATTATACTTTCGTTGGATAATACCTGCATAATAACTGCCGCGGATGGCCGCTTCCATCGGCGTTCCGCCATAGCAGCATGCTAGGGGATTCAGGGGAACCGTAATATGTCCGCTTCGGATTCGTTCGATCAGGCGTTCGAATTCTTCCGG
>CAZFOX010000196.1:0-8274 GCA_964520565.1 uncultured bacterium
GCCATGATCGGCATGATCGCGCTGGCGGGCATCGTGGTGCGAAATTCGATTATCCTGATCGATTTCGTACATCAGGCCATCAGAGCGGGAAAGCCGTTGCAGGATGCCTTAATCGAATCGGGCGCTGTGCGTTTTCGCCCCATATTGCTTACTGCCGGGACGACCATGTTGGGTAACTGGGTGATTACGCTCGATCCCATTTTCAGCGGGCTGGCGTGGTCGATCATCTTCGGGATATTCGCCTCGACGGCGTTTACGCTGATTGTGATACCCGTCATTTATAACCTGTTGTTTTCGAAAAAACATGCTTAAGCGGAGGTACTGTCATGAATACCGAACGAATCGTACGTATCGCAGCCGGATCGTTTATACTCATCAGCCTGGCTTTGTCGCAGTTGCATTCGCCCTGGTGGCTGCTGATGACCGCCTTTGTGGGATTGAATCTGATGCAATCGGGTATCACGCAATTATGCCCGCTGGAAATCATTTTGAACCGGTTGGGGATGCCGTCCTGTCCGCTATCAAAGAAAGCCGATCCCAAAAGCGGAGGGGATGGAGTAATCTAAAGAAGGGAAGGCGGGTTTGAGGGTGGATTTGTAGGAGCGGGTTTGAAACCCGCCCCTACAAATTTCTTTCATGAGTTGGAAGATGTCGGCTTTATCGAAGAAGGGGTGTGAAAATTAACGCACATACTTTTAAGAATCGCTCTCGAATTCGTACTTTATTCTTTAAGTATCCGGCTGGATATGGTAAAACGTCTTGCAGGGCATCATGGCTCGGGAGGGAATGGCAGCATGACGAATTACCAGGGCGTTTGTACACGCCGGCATTTCTTGAAACAATCATCGCTGGCAGGCTTCGCGTTGGCCGCCTGCCCCAGCAAGGTATACCGGAAAAAACCGGAAAAACGCCCTAATATCATTCTGATCGTAACCGACGATCAGCGATGGGATAGTTTGGGTTGTATGGGGAATCCGATCATCCATACTCCCCACCTCGATCGGATGGCCGCCGAAGGCATTCTGTTCCGCAATCATTTCAGCACCACCTCGATTTGCATGTCCAGCCGCGCCTCTATTTTCACGGGACTCTATACCCGCTGCCACGGCATTGATGAATTTACGAAACCCCTTTCTCCAGGGCGGTTTCTCGACTCTTATCCGGCGAAACTCCGCCAGGCCGGATACCGTACCGCTTTTGTGGTGAAATGGGGTCTGGGAGGAGAATTGCCGAAGAACGATTTCGATTATTTCGAGGGATTTCCAGGTCAGGGAGAGTATTTCCAACTGATCGATGGAAAAGAAGTCCATTTGACTCGGCGTATCGCAGAACAGGCCTGTGAATTTCTGCAAACCGATATGAACGGTGAACCGTTCTGCCTCTCCATCAGCACCAAGGCCCCGCACGTGCAGGACGGTCATCCCGATCCTTACCGGTACGATCCTCAATATAAGGATTTATATGTCAACGACACGATCCCCACGCCGGAAACCGCCGATCCCTGTTATTTCGAAGCCCTGCCGGATTTTATCCGCGGTTCCGAAGGACGAACGCGATGGCAGACTCGATTCTCGACGCCGGAACTCTATCAACACTCCGTTAAAAATTACTACCGGCTGGTCACAGGGATCGACACATTGGTCGGGGCCGTTCGCGATCGATTGGAGCGGCTCCGGTTAAGCGACAACACGGTTATCCTGTTCACTTCGGATCAAGGGTGTTTTATCGGTGAACATGGGCTGGCGGGGAAATGGCTCATGCACGAGGAATCGATTCGAGCGCCTCTGGTTGTTTACGATCCCCGCCTTCCAGAAAAGCGGCACGGCATAAGAGACGCCATGACACTTAATCTGGATTTCGCGCCAACCCTGCTGGACCTGGCGGGCGTCGAGATTCCTCCTTACATGCAGGGGCAAAGCCTGATTCCATTGGTGAATGAGCACAAGAAAATCTTGCGCCGCGAGTGGTTTTACGAACACCCTTACGGACATGCAGGCAAAATCCCCAAGAGCGAGGGTATTCGCAGCGAACGCTGGAAATACATCCGTTATTATGAAACCGATCCACTCTACGAAGAACTCTACGACCTGCAAAAGGATCCGTTGGAGACAACCAACCTGGCTACAAACCCAGACTATCAATCGATACGCGATCGATACCGGCAGCGATGGCATATCTGGCGGGATTCGCTGGCCGCTTGGAAATCCGATCCTCGTCATCGCTGGTGCGATCCCAAATCGTGAATTGTAGGTTTTAAATTTTTATTTCAATTGGGAAGGATGGCAGCATGAAACAGTTTCTGATGATTCTATTCGCATTCGCAGTTCTTTTTCCGATTCTCGCGTATAGCGCCGACGAACCTAAACGAAAAGCCGAGCTGGACGAAATGTTGAAAGTCTTTCCGAAATACGAAGCCTGGGAACAATGGCTGAAAGACACTGGCGAACTGCCGCCCGATTTCGATTCGCTTCCCAGTATCCGTTAGCTCCCCGATCTGCTTGCCATGCAGGATGGAACGCCGGTGACCGATGCGGCGCAATGGGAAAAACGGCGCGCCGAACTCCGGGTGTTGATCCAACATTATATCACCGGAACGATCCCGCCGTCTCCCGGCAACGTCGCCGCCGCCAGCAAAACCGAACGCCGGGAAGGCGATCTTACCATTCAGGATGTTCTTCTCCAATTCGGCCCCGAAAACCGCGCTTCGCTGAATGTGCAATTGATTATTCCGGATGGGAAAGGTCCTTTCCCGGTCTTCATAACCCAGGACAATCATTATCGGTGGGCGTTGATCGCGGCGGCACGGGGTTATCTGGGTTGCGTGTATGCCGGAGCCGACTCGCGCGACGATACGAAAACTTTTATCCCTGTTTGGCCGGAATACGATTGGACGAAATTGGCCCGTCGCGCCTGGGCGGCGGGACGCTGCATCGATTATCTAGAAACCCAGTCTTTTGCCGATACGTCGAAAATCTGCCTGACCGGCCATTCCCGCAACGGCAAATTATCTATTATCGGCGGCTGTTTCGATCCCCGCATCACCGCCGTAATTTCCAGCAGTTCCGGCGCGGGCGGCGCGTGTCCCGCCCGCCTCTTCGCCGAATCCCATTTCGGCGAAGGCATCGAACTCTTATCCCGCGCCTTTCCCGATTGGATGCATCCACGCCTGCGTTTCTTTGCCGGGCGGGAAAACAAACTGCCCGTCGATCAACATAGCCTGATTGCCTGCACCGCGCCGCGCTCTTTTCTCTTCTCGACGGCCTATAACGACGATGTGGAATCGGTATGGGCTATCGAACACACCTACAAAGAAGTGAAAAAAGTATACCGCTTGCTGGGTGCGGAGAACCGCGTGCAGCTCATGTACCGTTGGGGAACCCACGAGACCCAGACCCAGGATATCGAAACCTATCTCGATTGGCTCGATGGGCAATTCCAAATCCGTCCATCGGTCTTTGAGGAAAGCAAGCCGATCTATCCAACCTACGAGGATTGGCAGGCAATTTCCGGTGAAACCATCGAACCGGATTCGTTCCCGGAAAAAAGCCAGAACGGTCTGCTGCTCGATGCCAAAGCGCAGAAGATCACGACTCCCCAGCAATGGGCGGAAAAAGCCGATGAGATTCGGCAACGCATCCAATGGGCTTTAGGCGATCCCCCCTCTTTGGGAGGGCGTTCCATCGGCGATTACGGTTCGGAATACGATTATCTCGCCGCCATGTTCGCGCGCAGTGGAGAAACAAAAGGTGTAAAAAAACAAAAGTTCAGTTTTGGGAATTACATTGCCGGAGACTTGTATTATCCAGAAGGCTCGGAAAAAAGCGAAACGAAGATTCCGGCGATCGTTTGGTTGCATTCCCTCAACAATGCCGGAGGGTATATTCCCAATTACCGCCGGGGTCCACTGCCTCATCTCCGATTGGTGGAAGCGGGTTTCGCCGTGTTGACTTACGATCAAATCGGTAACGGTTACCGTCTCGAGGAAATCACTCATTTCTATAATCGTTACCCGCAATGGTCGCTGCTGGGCAAGACGATCGCGGACGCCCGGTCGATTCTGGACGTTCTGAACGAAGCCCCTTTTATCGATCCAGAGCGGGTTTTTCTTGTCGGCTACGACATGGGAGCCAAGGTCGCCCTGCATACGGCGGCGCTCGATCCCCGCTTCGCAGGGGTCGTCTCGGTGGCGGGTTTCACCCCCATGCGGCTCGATACAGCTGCCAAAGGAACCGGCGGCATTGCGCGATGGACGCGCTGGCTGCCTCTGGTTCCTCGATTGGGTGCGTTTGAAGGAAAAGAAAAACGGATTCCATACGATTATCACGAAGTTCTGGCGGCGATTGCCCCCCGGCCGGTTCTGGTCGTAGCGCCCACATTGGACTTGCAGGCCGACCTCAAGGATATTACTGCTTGCGTTACTGCCGCCAAGCAGGTTTATCAGCTTTTAGGCGCCGCTTCGAATCTTCAGCAGATGGATATTCTCGATTACAACCGGTATTCCCCCGAATTGCAGAATCAATTCATTCCCGAACTCTGCAAAATTGCCGGTCTCGCGGAGAAAAAATGAATGCCGACTTGCTAAAGAAACTACCCAATCGCCGGCAGATACTCAAACTCGGTTTCCTGTCTACCGCCGTGTCCCCATTCGCCGTGCATTCGTTCGCACAAATCCCAAAACGGGACGAACGGCCAAACATTCTATTTCTGATGGGCGACCAGCATCGCGGCGATTGCATCGGTGTGGATGGCAATCGAGCGATTCAGACACCGAACCTGGATCGCATTGCTTCCGAAGGCGCTCATTTCCGTTGCGCCTACTCCTCGACACCCACCTGCACACCGGCACGGGCGGCGTTACTCACCGGACTCTCGCCTTGGCAGCATGGCATGCTCGGTTACGACAAGGTGGCCGAACGCTACCCGTTCGAAAAACCGCGTGCTTTCCGCGAAGCCGGCTATTACACAATGAGCATCGGGAAAAACCACTTTACGCCGCAGCGGAACGGCCATGGATACGAAAAAATCCTTCTCGATGAATCGGGACGGGAAGAAACCATCGACTTTCGAAGCGATTACCGTGCCTGGTTCTACTCGACATCACCCCACTTGGATCCTGGAGTTACCGGCATTGGATGGAACGATTACCGCGCCCGCGCCTACGCCCTGCCGGAGGAGCTTCATCCCACAACCTGGACGGGCCAATGCGCCGTGCGTTTTCTTCAAAATTACAACCAATCCGCGCCATTCCTGCTCAAGGTTTCTTTCGCACGTCCCCATAGCCCCTACGACCCGCCAGAACGATTGATGAAGATGTATGAAAATGCGGATATCCCCAAAGCCACTGTGGGCCAATGGGCGGAACGCTACGCTCCCCGCAGTGATGGTAGCGATTCCATCTGGCATGGCAACATGGGAGAAGCGCAAGTGCGCCATTCGCGGCAGGGTTATTACGGCTCTGTTTCGTTTATCGACGAGTGGATCGGGAAAATCCTGGCCACTCTGGAAGAAAAAGGCATTCTGGAAAACACATTGGTTGTCTATCTTTCCGATCATGGCGATATGACCGGCGATCACCATCTCTGGCGGAAATCTTACCCCTATCAATCCTCCGCCCGCATCCCCATGCTCCTGCGCTGGCCAGCCAGCCTTCTATCGGCCTCGCGGGGCAAGACCTTCCAACAGCCCGTCGAACTTCGCGATGTGTTACCCACTTTTCTCGACGCAGCCTCGATCTCCATTCCCGATTTCATCGAAGGACGCAGCCTGCTTCAACTGGTGCGGGGTGACACAGAAGATTGGCGGACTTATATCGATCTGGAACACGATATCTGTTACGATAAAACCAATCATTGGAACGCCCTGACGGACGGCCGGGAAAAATATATATTCCACGCCTTCGATGGGCGGGAACAGCTCTTTAACCTGGTTGACGATCCCGGTGAGTTAAACGATCTCTCCTCCGATTCACAACACAATTCCACCCTGCGCAACTGGCGGAACCGGATGATTGAACATCTCTCTGAACGGGGCGAAAATTGGGTGAAAAGCGGGCAGTTGGCATTGCGCCCCGATAGCATTCGCCGCTCTCCGCACTACCCGGCGTAAATGGGGCATAAATCCTGACCGGACATCGTTTCTCCACTCGAATCACAACCAGATAGAACGGAAAAATGGAATGTAGACGATGACGATCAGGAGAATGGAGATCAACCAATAGAGCAGAAGAGCCGTTAATTCCGATCGGATTCTTTTCCGGTCGCTTCTCTGGAAGGAAAACCGCAGCTCACGGATTTCTTCCGGAAGCCTTCGCACACCATTACCGATCCAGAAAAGACCGTATAAAAAACAGGAAAGAAGGAATCCTTGAAAAAACCATTGACTGTATGCCATTGCCATTCTCATGCCAATTCCTCCAGAGTCACTATCAAGACAGAATGAATCCCCATTACCCTATTCTTTTTCCTCACGCATTCATCGGATTCGCTAAACTACATAAATCGATTTTTAGGATATGACATTCGTGAGAAACATTCAAGCCTTCTAGGCAGACAATGTTCCCGGTTGGACGAACAGGATAAGGATAGTAGATGCCGGATCGAAAACGGTTCTTATCCGGGTAAGCTGATAAGAATCCATATCTTTGGGAAGGAATTTTCCTATTTGGAGAAGGCCATGAATCGAAAACCCGATTCAGAATCGGCGCGGCGAATAGCAAGAGTTCCCGTTGCCATCCTCTATCTTACCGCGATTTCCTTGACCGTTTCCATATTGGGAGCGACCGAACAAACCATGATTTCCCTATCGCAATCCACAGGAAAAATCCGCGCTCCAGAACTGGAAGGCGGCCTGGCCTGGCTCAATGTCGAAAAACCCATCCGGTTGGTCAATCTCCGGGGAAAAATCGTTCTTCTCGATTTTTGGACCTATTGCTGCATCAACTGCATGCACGTCATCCCCGATTTGAAACGGCTGGAGAGCCAATACCCCAACGAACTGGTGGTGATCGGCGTCCATTCCGCCAAATTTATCAATGAACGCGAATCGGAAAATATCCGCTCGGCTGTTCTCCGTTATGAGATCGAACATCCGGTCGTCAACGACGCCGAATTCAAAATCTGGCGGGCTTATGGCGCGCGCGGCTGGCCGCATCTGGTTTTGATCGATCCCGACGGGTATTTTGTGGGGGCCGTCTCGGGCGAAGGGAACTATGAAACACTGGATCGAGCCATTCAACGACTCATTCGTCAATTCGAAGGAAAACTAAATCGTACACCCATCGCGCTTTCGTTGGAAAAAAACAAACAACCGCCATCCCTCCTTTCCTTTCCCGGAAAGATTCTTGCCGATGAAAAGAGTAACCGCCTCTTCATCGCCGATTCGAACCACAACCGTATCGTGATCGCCGATCTCCAGGGGAAAGTGACCGGCGTTGCCGGTACGGGAGCGATAGGAAATAATGATGGAACTTTTAAGGACGCTCAATTCTTTCGGCCTCAAGGCATGGTTCTATCGGGAAATTCATTATTCGTCGCCGATACCGAGAACCACTCAATTCGAAAACTCGATCTCATCCAAGAAACCGTGGAAACAATCGCCGGAACGGGAAAGCAATCATCGGGACCCTCAGCGGGTGGACCGGCGCTTCATACCGCCTTAAATTCACCCTGGGATCTGGAAATCCTCGATGATAGTCCCCAGATATTCATCGCGATGGCAGGTCCTCATCAATTATGGGTTTACGATCCTGTGAAAAAAAACGTCGCTCCCTATGCGGGAACCGGCCGGGAAGACATTATCGACGGAGCATTGAGAACGGCGGCGCTCGCTCAACCCAGCGGACTGACCGGCGATGGCAAGAACCTCTACTTCGCCGATAGCGAAGTCAGTGCCCTGCGCTGGGTGGATCGCTCTACATCCACCGGTCAAGTGAAAACTCTCATCGGAACGGGATTGTTCGATTTCGGCGACCGGGATGGAGAGTGGAATCAAGCGTTGCTCCAACATCCTCTCGGCGTCTACTATCGAGATCGGAAAATCTATGTGGCGGATTCATACAACCACAAGATCAAAATCGCCGATCTGCAATCCCAAACCATCGAAACTCTGGCCGGTAATGGAAAACCCGGCCTTGGTACGCCTGGCAATCCCCAATTCAACGAGCCGGGAGGAATCAGCCTGGCCGGGAATCGTCTCTACGTCGCCGACACGAACAACCACACCGTGCGGATCTACGACCTCGCCCTTCTCAATGGGCTGGTTGGGACCATTGGGATT
>CAZFOX010000197.1:0-8243 GCA_964520565.1 uncultured bacterium
TGTAGACTTGGCGGTTATTGCGGCCACCAACAAAGACCTTCGTTTGGAAGTCCAATCGGGACGATTTCGCCAAGACCTGCTCTATCGGTTGGATATTATCCGCTTGCGAATCCCTCCATTACGGGAACGGATTGAGGATATTCTGCCCCTGTCGCATTTCTTTTTTGGAGAATATGCTCGTAAATACAACCGACCTGCACCCGAAATTACAGTGTCGGCATCGGAAATTTTAAAAACGTACCAATGGCCGGGAAATGTGCGTGAACTGAAGAATCTTGCCGAACGTATCATTATAAGGCATCGGAATTGTGAGAACGTCGACGCCGATCTTCTTCAACGGGAGGGAATTAGTCGGGAAATACCGGATATCCATGAGGTGAAGAATAGTCCGGAAAATCAGGATTCCTTGACATTAGAAGAGATCGAGAAACGTGCCATTCTTTCCGCTCTGGATCGAGCGGGTTGGGTTCAGAGTGACGCAGCAAAACTATTACAAATCTCCCCCGATCGTATGCATTCACGTATTCGAAAATTCGGTATACATCATCCCTCCTGGCGTACTCATCGTTCACTTACCGATAAATAATCCCAATGGGATTTGAATAGGTATGAATGTTCGATCAAATACGAACAATTGTTCATTATTGTTCCTCATATCGCCCCTCCCTTCTGAAAGGTTTTCGGGATAGATAAAAAAAAGAGCACCCTAAATCAATAGGATGCTTATAAATGGAAGGCATCAGAGTGTTTATCTGTTGTGACTATCCTGGAACTGAAAAGGATAAATAATAATACACTCGACAGGGAATTTATGTCAATCAGAGAATTCTCTTATTTTTATTTCTTTGCATCCGCATGGTAAACACGAGAATATTTTATTACAAATATTTGATAGAAATTAGTCAAAGTTCCCTGGTATGAAGAATTAATTAATGATAAATTTAATCGTCTTTTCTCCTCCGAACGAACAACGATCCCAAATCCCCAAAAGAAAGGTGGTGGCCGATAAATCCCATCATAACTGCAATGATCGTCTGATAGCAGGAAGGTCGATTCTCAAAAAATGAACGATGAAAAGGGAGATAACAATGAAAAAAATCATACTTTTGCTGGCAGTTTTTGCGATTGCGATTATGCCCTCCCATGCAACGACAAAAACCGTAGGCAAATCGGGCGCACAATTTACCAGTATCCAAAAAGCGATCGATTCATTCACGGAGGCTGAATTAACCGATGGAACGGCCGATGTTGTGGAAATTACCGACAACGCAGAATATGACGAACAGGTCGTGATCGGTGGATTGATCGCTGATCCCGAAGGCTCAGGCCTGGGTGAGGGGTATCTGAATGATGCCATCGAATTGGCCAAGAAACGGGATCCGTTTACACTTCGCGGAAAAGACGCAAATAATCGCCCTAAAATCAATCCGGTTACAGAAGGCGTTCCTTACGGAGTTTTCACGAACGATCCTGGAGACAATTTCGTCGCTACGTTTTCCTATATGGGAAAGAATATCACAGTGGAAAATGTGGAAATTCTGCAATCCTCCATCATTCATGACGAACAATATGGATTGAATGGGCAGGCAGGCAATTGTGTTTTTAAAAACGTTCTTTTCGCTCATAGTGGAGACAAGCAACCTGGCGAAGCTCTTCTCAACTTTAACAACGATGTGGGTATCGCGGCGCAAGGATTCGATAACTCTTATTCGTTCATCGATTGCACGTTCGATGCCTCCGTCAATGGGGAACGGAACGGTGCAGTCGATACGATCTACTTCCACGGTTACTCGCAGGGTGATGTGGACGGTGCGGGAACCACTGCGGATAAAGTGCCGGTTAATATATCGTTTGAAGGATGCAAATTTCTGAACAGCGATGTCGTAACGATGATTCGTGGAAACGCGCAGGCTAACAACGTTAAAGTTAATCGGTGCTACGTCGCCGAGAACAACCACGGCTTCCGAGCGTCGGGAAAGGGAACTTTAACCGTTGAAAACAGTATCTTCCATAATAATATGCAGATGGGCGGCGATTCCAACAACGATTTAGGCGCGATTGAAACTGTGGAACGATCGGGATATACGCCGGCTGTGACAGTGAAAAACTCGGTATTCGCGGATAACCTGTCCGCCGATTTTGAAAGTCTGAAAGGTGTTGGTGGGATTGAATTCCGTGCCGCCGCCATTTTCATCCGCCCCGGCGGTACGGATCCGGATGTGACCGTGGAAAATTGCACGTTTGTCAACAATCCGATTGCTTTGCGATTTATCGACCGAAACAAAGGATTATTCCCACGGAATGCCTCGGTCAATAAAAACATCTTTCAGAACTGCAATTCGTCGGTTTTGACCGCGGAAGAGAACAAGGATAGTTACTTCTTCTCGGTAGATGTGGATACTCCTGTCGAGGTTCTGACGGTTACAGGAACCAGTAATATTTTCGACGGGAATTTCGTCATCGTGGAATATCAGGCTTTGCTACCGAATGTAAAACTAGAAGGTACCGAAGCCAAGGTTGTGTTCAATAAAACCACAATCGATCCCAATGATCCCTTTGCCGGTCCTCCTTTCGTGGTATCGACAGGCGCTCCAACCGGTATAGGGGCTAATCTGGGTGGATCGACCTCCGTTTCCGATTTCATGATTTATTAATGTGTTGTATACCGATGAGAATAACTTAACTAGTTTATATTGAATAAGATGCCCGCTTGATCGTATCCTGAAGCGGGCATTTTCTTTCCTCTCTATCGGGAGTATCCCAATGCCTGCAACGCTTCTAAATGCGATGTGTCCAACGGCTGTATGTCAAAATGTCCGCTTTCTCTTGCCACCCATGAATCAAGCAAGGAACGGCAATTGTCTGCGAGTCGAATAATCTCTGGGTGACCGGTTTCTCCGGTTAGAAGATTGTTTCTCTCTTGAGTATCCTCCCGATAGGCAAATAATTCATCCAGTTTTTCTATGTCGATTTCGTCATGGAAAGTAATTGTGATCTTTTGCTGGCGCTGTCCCCCGAAAAGGGGCGCGTTTAGCCATTCGCTTTGGATTGTGTGTGGGGGGCCTTCTCCTGAATCGATTAAACCCTCCGATCGTTCAAAATCCTCGATGATCCAGAATGGACTTCGGTAACGGGGCGATTCCGGAAAACGCAAGGAAGGGGCATACAATTCGATCTGATCGACGGAAAATATGCCATCCTTTTGCCGGGCGGGAAGAGCCGCATCGACTCCTACGCCTTCCAACACCATCCACTCCACCGGCCAACCCTGTGCCAGACCGTAACTACGCGCCAACCGATGAATATCCGGCGTCATATGCAACTGCCATCCTCCTGGTGTCGGATAAAAATTTGCCGCTTTCATGGCTTCCTGTTGTAAAGGTTCCACTCCTGCGGTTTCTGCATGAATGACCGTCGTATTGAGGGAGGCTAACGCCTCAAAATTCCGGCTGGTATACAATTCCTTCGTACGGTATCGAACGTGCGCCATCAAACGGATCGAGGGATCGCCCTGGATACGCATCAGAACCAGGGTTGGGCCTTTAAGCGGAATCTCACTGAAGATTCCCAAAGGAACATCCGAACGGCGATGGGCGCTGAAATAGAGAAATTTGTGGGTTTCCGTACATAGTCCATACAGTTTGTTACTCTCGATAAAAGCATCCGCTTCTGTTTCCAGATAAGCGGGTTTTAACTCGATTGACTTCTTTTGTTTTTTCCCATCCAGGATGGAAACCAGGGAACGTCCTTCGATTCCGCTGATGGGGGGAATCTCTGCCAGATCGAGAAGAGTAGGGAAGAGATCGATACTCTGCACTAATGAGGATACTCGTTGCCCCCCTGCTATCTGCCTGGGATAACGAAGAAGAAATGGGATATGCACGGATGGTTGATAGAGATCGTCGCCATGAAAAAATCGTCCGTTTTCTCCTAGATTCTCACCGTGATCGGCCAATGCGGCGATGATGGTTCGATCCATCAATTTCATCTCGTCTAATGTCTTCAACAGGTGGCCGATTTGGGCATCCATATAGTCCACTTCTCCGGAATATAAATTCCGCAGTTTTTGCAAATCATCGGGAGTCATGTTTTTCCCCTGATTGGCATGCAGCCGGGTAATGGCTTCGACCGAACCGGGAAACACGCCGGTTGAATCGGTTTC
Source organism: uncultured bacterium (assembly GCA_964520565.1). Lineage (GTDB taxonomy): Bacteria > Hinthialibacterota > Hinthialibacteria > Hinthialibacterales > Hinthialibacteraceae > CAZFOX01. The sequence goes on from CAZFOX010000197.1 coordinate 4,163, forward strand.
GTGCGGGATCGCGAACGGTTCGGGAGGATCGTAGGGAGTGTGAGGATCGTATAGATGAATCCAGATCAGAAATGGTTGACGAGGTTTGTTTTTCAGAAAGGAAATTGTCTGCCGGATCGTCTCTTCCGCGCGCCTTTCGTCGGCGATCTTCTTCCCTTTCTGAATCATTGAACCCAATTCGTATTTCTCAAAACCCTGATTCAAACCAAACTCCGGCGCTAATACAAAACTGCTGATAAAAGCCGCTGTTGTATAACCGTGGCTTTGGAATCGTTCCGCCAGGGTTTCTTCAAGAGGCGAAACGTGCGCCGTTCGAAAACGCACTCCGGTGGATTTGGGATTGCGGCCGGTGAGAATAGCCGTATGCGAGGTTAAAGTAGCGGGAATTTGACAAACCGCATTTTCAAACAAAATGCCTTCCCGCGCGATGCGATCCAGGTTGGGTGTTTGGATCGTGCTATGGCCATAACATCCCAACGAGTCGGCGCGCAATGTGTCTAAGGTCAAGAGGATCACGTTCGGGCGTTCCCGGCTATTCGAGCATCCAATCCCTAATAGGATCGATACAACAAAGAGATGGAATCGAAGGTTCATGAATGGCCTTATCCTTTTTTGAGTAATTTTTAAGATAAAACTCGTCTCAGTGTAGCGTCAACCTGCCTTAAATACTCCGGATTGGGTAAAAAATATGTTTGGGAGTCGAATCCCGTGTGAAAATATGAGAGAATCATATATCACGATACGATGGAGGATGAATATGAAATTCTCGAATCATTTTATAACCTGGATATCGATCTTCGCCGCATTCTTGACTAGTTTACCCGCCATGAGTGGAACCGTGACGATAGAAAAAGTAATGTACGAGGGTTGGGATCAATGTTATCGCATGACCAATGGCGAGATTGAACTGATAGCGGTGGCCGACATCGGCCCCCGGATTCTATGGTTTGGTTTCGTGAATGGCGAAAATCTCTTTTCCGTCGATCGGCAATCTCTGGGCAAGACGGGGGGTGACTCTTGGAACGGATATGGCGGCCATCGCCTCTGGATCGCTCCCGAGACGGCCGATATCACCTATTATCCCGATAATTTTCCGGTGGATGCCAAAATCGATGGCAATGCTTTGATTCTAACGGCGCCGATTGAAGTCCTGGACGATAACCTTCGCTCTTCCCTGAGTTATGAAGAAATTCTGAAAAAAGCCTTCGAATCCGATTTCCGAAAAAAACTGGGATTTCGAAAACAGATGGAAATCCAGATGGAGGAAAGCGGCGAAGTCACCGTTCTTCATCGGATTACCAATTGCAGTCTCAACACTCACATGATCGCCGCCTGGGCGTTAACAGTGATGAATCCCGGCGGATTGTGTGTGGTTCCCAATCCTCCCTACGCGCCCCACGGTCCGGGACATTGGCTGCCTGAGCGAGCTATTATCAGCTGGAGTTATACCAATATGGCCGATCCTCGTCTGGCTATTTTCAAAAAATATATAACGATCCGCCAGGATGCCTCGCAAAACGAGCCCTTCAAAATGGGCTTCTCGGATACCCAGGGATGGGTGGCCTATGCATTGAAAGAACAATTATTTGTAAAACGGCTCGATTATTATAAAGACCAGACCTATCCCGATATGGGCAGCTCGGTGGAAATATTCACGAATCGTTCCATGATGGAAGTGGAATCTCTCGCTCCACGGGTAACCTTGAAACCGGGCGACATGACGTTCCATCGCGAACGATGGCAACTTCTTAAAATCTCAACGGTCGCTCAAGATGAATCCAGCGTGGAATCCATGCTGAAATCCGTTGGAATCGAGAAATAATCAGACGTGTAAGTACGAAAGAGTGAATGGAGCAATCTCATGAGAATTTCTGTTAATATTGGCGCCGTGTGGATGGCTTTCTTTATATGTTCGTACTCTTATTGTTTCGAAAATCCACTTATCGCAACCTCAGTACTCGATCACGGTGCGATTGGTGATGGAAAAACAGATTGCACGCATCCGTTTCAACAAGCCCTCGATTTCACAGCAGGAAAAGGCGGCGGGATCGTTGCCGTTCCTTCCGGACAATATCTGTTTAAAGGCAGCCTCCTGTTCCCTCCAGGCGTTACCTTGAAAGGCGTGTGGGAATCGCTTCACCATGCCGATATTGGCAGAGGTAGTCAATTGTTTGTTGTGGGCGGGAAGGGAATAGAAGATGGAACGCCATTCATCACCCTCCAGCAAAGCAGTTGCCTTCAGGGAGTGACGATTTTTTATCCCGAACAGGATGTCAACGACATCCAGCCGTATCCCTGGACGATTCGCGGGCGCGGCATGTGTTGCAGCATCATCGATGTTTCCCTGGTCAATCCATACCGGGCGATCGATTTCGGCACGGAGAGGGATGAATTGCACGTTGTACGGAATGTATTCGGATGCCCGCTTAAGGAAGGCATTTTCATCAACAAGACGACCGATATCGGTCGCGTGGAAAACGTTCATTTCAACCCCCATTCGTGGGCGCGTGCCGATTATCCGAATAAACCGGTGGAAGGGAAATGGGATACGTTCATCCAATATCTGAACGAAAATCTGGTTGGTTTTCGCATCGGCCAGACCGATTGGGAATATATGGTGAATTGTTTCGTGATTTTTGCCAAAGTCGGCTTTCATTTCATTCACACCGAAAATGGCGATCCCAATGTGGTGTTGACACAATGCGGTTCGGATATCGGCCCCGTGGCAGTTCAGGTGGATGCTTCGCAATCACACGCCGGTCTGGCATTCAGCAATTGCCAGATCATGGCGCAAGTCATTATCAATGAGAGCAATAAGGGCCCGGTCAAATTTTCCAATTGCGGATTTTGGGGAATCTCAACCACCGACCATCAGGCGCAGATCGACGGAAGCGGAATAGCGATCTTTTCATCCTGCCACTTCAGCGGATGGGCGCGGGTAAATCCGGAATCTGCAGCCATCGTAGGGCATGGAGGTAAATTGATCCTGAATGGATGCGAATTCCTTGATGAAAATAAAAATCATGTAAAATTAGAAGAGAACGTTCAATCCGCCGCCATTTTCGGCAATCACTTCACGGGGGGAGCGAAAATCGAAAATCTCTCGAAAGGAAAAGTCGAAATCGGATTGAATGTGGAATAAAAGTTCAGGAAATACTTCAGTAATCAACTATGTTTAGTGCCTTTTCACCGCGTGAACGTGTACAGTCTACAGCCGAAGAAATTGCCAATAGTGTGAGCCATGGCGTTGGCGTTTTGGCGGCTGTCGCCACAGCTCCAATACTCATTGTTTCCGCCATTCGCAGTGGCAGCGTGTATGCAATAATCGGCGCGAGTGTTTTCTCGGCTACGATGGTATTGCTGTTCCTCGCATCGACGATCTACCATGCCATGCCCAGAAACCAAATTAAGTCTCTCTTGCAAATGTTCGACCGAGGAGCGATTTTCTTTCTCATTGCCGGAACCTATACACCCTTTACCCTTGGCGTTCTGCGCGGGCCTTGGGGATGGTCGCTTTTGGGGATTGTGTGGAGTATGGTAGTGGTTGGTATCGTATTGACGGTTGTTTTTCGCCGCAAGTATCCAATCCTGAAAACCTGCCTCTATTTGGCGATGGGATGGCTAGTCGTCGTGGCGATCGAACCGCTGATGGTGAGTATTCCTTTTGAAGGAATGTTCTGGCTACTGGTCGGTGGATTGGCATATACGGTGGGAATTGTTTTTTATGCCGCCAAACAAGTTCGCTACAGCCACTTCGTCTGGCATCTGTTTGTCATCCTGGGAGCAGCCTGCCATTTCGTGGCGGTGCTTTTATATTCTGCCGGGTAAACGCATCAATCGGCGTGGTTCTTACAGAATCTGTTTCACGTCAATATTCGCCAGCAATTCTTCCAATTCCTCCCATCGCCGATAGGCTTCCTTCAAGCCGGTTTCGATTTCTGCCAATCGATTCTGCACGGATGCGATTTGATCTGGGCTCTGTTTATAGAATGCCGAATCGGACATCTGCGCGTGAATCCCGTTTTGTTCCCGCTCCAGATGTTCGATAAGTTGCGGTAAATCCTGCAATTCCCGATACTGC
>CAZFOX010000198.1:0-3169 GCA_964520565.1 uncultured bacterium
CGTTGGCTCCTGCTCCGTCCATCATGCCGGCGGGAGTTTCGCCGCCGAATCCGGGAACCCAGGCGCTTCCGAATTTCATCAGCACCCAATCGATTTCCATTTTCTGTTCGCTTCCACCGGAAGTGCGCCGGAAAGCGATTTCGCCGAATTCACCGACGGAAATATCGTCGCTTCGCTGCGATTCGTAAACCAATACCCCGTCTTTCCAGGCGGTGATTTTGGAAGATTTGTCGCCGGGAACATCATCCACAATCGTGATGCGAAGAATGGTGAACTGGTTAAAACCGCCAACACGGACGTCATTTCTACCGTTAATGTCGTTTCCGTTGCGGGAGTCGTTGGTTTGACCGAACTCCCAACCCGCAGGACCATCCGCGTCGGCCATCACATGGCCGAGAGTCCAATAATTTCCCGCGGAATTGGTGATATCCACAACGGATTTTTGGCTGTTGGTTCCCAAATCCTTGACCCGCATAATCAATGTCATGCGGCCATTCCATCGATCGTAAATATTGTTACCGAACGAGTATCCGCGTGCCCAGTTACTTGCGCTCGGCGCGTTAGGATCGTCCGCATTGTTGTCAAACCGTCTCCACAGCCCGCCGACCTGGGCCTCGTTGCTCACTACAATCGATTCGTAGATAGGACGGCCATTGGTTTCGCCGCTGCGGGGAACCCAGGTTGTGCGGCCGCTGTCGACGATGGCTTGAGGAAGTTCGTTGCCGTAATACACAAAATCCCAATTGGGTTGATCTTTAATTCCATTGGGAGTAGCGGGACCAAAACCAGGTGCATACGCGTTTTCAAAACTCATGCGAATCCAATCGATTTCCATATGCTGTTCGCTGCCACCGGAAGTCCGGCGAAAGGCAATTTCACCCAGAGAGGTGATATCGTCGCCGCGTACAGCATCGTAAACCAGAACGCCATCCTGCCAAGCGCGGATTCTGGACTTGCCGTCGCCCGGGGTGGTGTCGACAATGTTGATACGAATGATTACCCATTCATTGAATCCTCCGGTGCGAACATCGCTAAGCCCTTTATTATTACGGCTATCGTTTGTCTGGCCGAATTCCCAACCCGCCGGACCATCGGCGTCGGCCATTACATGACCCAGTGTCCAATAATCACCAGCGGCATTTCGGATATCGATGACCGACTTTTGCGAGTTGGTTCCCAGGTCTTTAATGCGAAGAACCAGGGTCATATAGCCTTTCCACTGGCTGTAAATATCCGTACCGAATAAATAGCCACGCGCCCAATTGCTCGCGCCGGGTGCGTTGGGATCGTCGGCGTTATTGTCACGGCGCGACCATATGCCGCCTACCTGTGCTTCATCGGTCATTACGATTGATTCGTAAATTGGGCGGCCATTGGTCTCTCCCGAGCGGGGAATCCAATCCGTTCCACCTTCTTCGACAATCTGCTGGGGCAGTTTATCGCCGTTGTAAACAAAGTCCCAGGCGCTATCTTGAGCGTAGCAGGGGACACCGGCGGCCATCAGGATTGCGAGAGTTCCGAGGACGACGAAATGTGATACTTTCATGGGGTATCTTGCTCCTCTCCCGAACACGTGTTTTCTATTCACGTACGGACAAGTTCCAGGGGTAAAGACACAAATCCCTCCCCTTTATTCTTCTGGGTTTATTTCAATACACTATCTTCTCATAAGCGTATGCAAGACGCAAGAGCGCCATAGTATACTACTAAATTAAAGAAATTTGCATCAATGTCAAGAAAAAAAAGACTTTACGATCACTTTTTCTCGACTTTTCAATTTCGAACCTATCCCTCCTCTCTATTTCCTCCCGCTTATCCAAAATCTAATGAGGTATAATTTAATCATGTCTAACCTTATTTAATAAAGTAGGTTATGCAAGATTAATTTTTAGAGATTTTTTCCAAAAATACAATAGTCTCACACTCGCTTGCTTATTAAGGTTATTAAATCGCATTTTTAAACCTTAAACAAGTATTTTTCTCATGCTCGTGAAAATTATCGGCCAAATGATTCTCCACTCAAGTTATTATTTTTTATTGACTTGTTTCAGTAAAATTCCAGTAAAAGATATTTGAAATTCCGGTAATTGCAAATTCTTGGTGTTCTGAGAGATAACCTCGTAGAATCGCCTTGAAAGTATCTAAAAAACGTTCAAATTGATATACTAAACTCAAAGGATCCAGTGTAAAAGAATTATTTGAACATCGAAAAAAGCCATAAAACTCAACCTCTATTAATCGGGGTTACAATATTTTGCATGAAGCCGGTTGAATAGAATCGATTCTTGATTATGGTTTTAATCTCATCCCGATTTCGGATTTGGGGAAATTCCCGTAAATTTTGCCTTGATCGGCTTTATTATCCTGTTTCCGAGCCTACTCTAAGCTAAGAATGGAGAGGGAATTAACATGATCGATATGATAGTGGGAGATAACGGCCCGGTTCAGACTCCAGGACATGGAGAAGAGGAGCGATTGAAAGATAAAGAGATGCGCGATATTCCGAATGGTGCGGCCTCCTTCTCTTCCAGCACGGAAAAGCGCTACCTGGATCTCGATTCGAAATACGCAGCGATCGGATGGTTTTCCGCCGCTTTATTGTTCTATATGCTCTTTGCCACACTTTGCATCAACGATAAGTATGTGGATTATGGGGACGGAAATTACCTTTACCTCTCGTGGCGTATGACGCAGGGAGACCTTCTTTACCAGGATATTCCCAGTCCTCAACCCCCTTTGTTGCTCTTTTGGGGCGCTTTCCTACTCAAACTTCTTGATGGCGATCCCACCCTGGTTCGTCTCTGGCAGGTTGTCCAACACGCTTTGACCGCCTGTTGCATATGGGGTATCACGGCCCGGTTGATGGCGCGGCCTCTTTTTTGTGCGGCGGCGGCCAGTATTTATTTGTTTTTACCGGAAGGGGTATGGTGGTCGGCCGGTTTTCAATCCGAACCATTGTTGATCCTCTTGCAATGCATTAACTTGCTGCTTTTCCTTTCGGCGATTCGGGAGGAACGGCCAACGTGGGCGTTATATGCCTCTGCATTCGCCGCCGTTTTGTGTTGTTACACCAACATGACCGCTCTACCCTATGTAGCCTTGCAGTGGTTTTTTGTCGGGTATCGCTTTCGAAGGCATTTTGTCCGGTACAGTCTTTCTCTGGTCGTTC
>CAZFOX010000198.1:3179-8167 GCA_964520565.1 uncultured bacterium
ATCTTCATAGCCATGTGGTTTTACAGCCACGGCCAATACATCGAGCATGTCTTTTTCCGTCAGGTAGGCACGTACCCATCGGAATCCCTCCTGGGGACACTCAGCTATTTCATCGGGAAACTGTACGCCGAAGGGGGAGATATTCTTTTTTACGAGGGGAGTTTCGTTTTCGCGTCGATCGCGGGGCTCCTGCTCTTTTTCTCCGAGGAAGACCGTGATCCTCTGAAAGAATATGTTCTGTGGTGGGCGATTTTTTCCCTCGGTTCCATCATTTTCGTTACCAAGGGCGGTACGGTTGAATATATCTTTACGTTAGGGGAACCGGCAGTCGCTATTTTTTCCGCCTATTTTCTGCTCACTTTGTTTGCCGCAACCGATTTTTCTTTAAAATTCCGTCGGATGACCGATCCCATTCCGCTGGGGAAAGTGGTTCTGGTGGTCTGTCTGTTTATTCCCGTTTTATTCATGAAACCTATCTCTTTGTTATACCGAACCTTCAGTAACGGCGCTTTGGTGATTCCCGGAACGGTGATTGAGAAGGGCGTCTATGAATTATCCAATGAAGAAATGACCAAGGCCAGTGCATTCATTCAACGTCATTGTCCGCCCAATAAAACCATCGTCGCTCCACCGTATTACGCCTTTCTAGCCAAGAGAAAACTGGCCGAGAATTCCACTTGTCTTTTTATCCTCGCGCATGCCTATTTCACGGAGTGGGAGAGTTTGTCTAAATCCCGCTCTCTGCCGTTTGACCTGCCGAACCGGAATGAAGTCAGCATGTGGAAGGAAGGTTCAGAACAATCGGCGGCAGGGATTCAATACCGGTTGGAATACAACAACGACGGAACCCATTACAATACTCAGGCGGTATACGATCTGGCGGCTCTGTTCGAAAGAGAGCCTGTTTTACAGACGGAATATCCCGTCATCAACATGTTTCTGAAAGTTCGAAAACAGATCATGAACAAGGAAGTGGGATTAATCGTAAAGAATATGAAGCACTTTTTCTACTATGTTCCACCCTTGCATCAGGCCATACGCGATTTCTGCGGGCCTGTTGATCCCCTGCTAAAACTGGAAAACCGCGAAGAACACATTGTCTTTTATAAACCGCGATACTAATTTTACCGATTTTCATGGATGAAAATTTAGAATGGTTAATGGCGATTCATCCTTTTTAGGGATGGATCAAGGATAGGAGCCCCTCGCGAAGTGTTGTCAGAGAGGAAATCCGGAATCGTTCCTTCATTCGGGTGTTGTTTCCAACCAATTCCAGCGCCTTTTTATCGGGATTGGATTGAACGAACGGCTTAACGCCGGATAGTTCTCCCATAAGTTCCACCATATCCGCAACAGAGACAACCTCGTCGCCGCAGAGATCGTAAATCCCCCGGCATTCCTCGCACTCTAAGGCCGATTGAAGAACGGCGGATACGTCTCCGATAAAAATGGGATTGATGCGAAGCCCACGTTCTCCATCCACATCAACCGGAACGTTTTTCCTCACTTTTTCGAGTAAATTGGGGATCAATTTACCGGTTTGCCCGGGGCCATAGGGCGCATAGAGGCGGAAAACCGCGATATCGAGCCAGGAGCTGTAATTGGCGGCGATCTGTTCGGCGCAAAGTTTAGATGTCGAATAAAAATTCGGATATGCCTTGCGTCCAAGTTCGATCCAATTCAATGGAAGGAGATCGTCCAGGCCTCCGGTGGAAGCCAAGAGAAATCTTCGAGCGCCCGCTCTTCGGGCGTAATCCAAAAGAAAGAGTGTGCTTTGGATGTTGACGGCGAAGATATCCCATGCCCGTTCGGGGAAATTCCGGTAATAAGCCGATTGCGCCAGGTGAAGAACGGCGTCCACTCGTTCCGGCAACAACGTTTCATCGAACGGCAGGCTTAAATCCAAGGCGATCCACTGGACGCCGGGGAGCGGGGGAGACGGTTTTCCTTCGCGGATAACCGCGCAAATGTCATAGTGGTCTTTCCACTGCTTGAGAAAATGGAGACCGATAAATCCCGCTGCGCCTGTCACCAGAATTTTCAAGGAATTCCTCCCCAGTCATGGTTTTACGCGTGCAAAATAATGTTTTCGGAACCAGGTGGGTTGATAGGTTTTATTTTCGACCAGCGATAAACCGGCCCGATTAATTAATTCGTTGGCGTCCGCAATGCCCAGGCGCTTGAAATGAAATACATCCTCTGCTCCCGCCGGTTTCTGAAGGCGGGTATACCATTCCGGCGACGTTTCGGGACGAGGCGCGCCGGGATCTTTTTCATCGATCCATATATCGATTTCTCCCTCCGGTTTGCATACACGGCGGGCTTCAAGAAGAGCCACGATGGGATCGATAAAATGATCCAGCGAGGTCGCCATGACCACGTGATCGAAACACCCATTCCGGAAAGGAAGATATTCCACGAGAGAGCGGAACTGTGGATAGTTCGGTTCGGCGTCGCCTACCAGAGGATCGACTCCGAGGAAGATCGCCGCGCCGGAGGGCGGACCGAAATAAGACGGCCAGGGTTGCGGTCCGCAACCAATATCCAGCACCACTCCCCGGAACGAGCAAAAACGAAAGAAATTTGTACAGACCTCGCGTTCGTTTACTGAGAGATTGTTTTGGGGATCGCTTTCGTAAGATGCGAGGCCATTGGCTTGTAATTGTTCCCAGGTTCGCCAGATTTCGTCCGCGTTTTGACGGTGTTTTTGGGGGATTAAATACCATGAATAGGATAAAGCGGGGAATGTCTCTCCACAGGATGGACAGGTAATATCTTCACCTTGCCGGGGAACTTCCCAAGCCATCCGGCAGGCTGGGCATGCCAATAAACCATTAACCCATCGGATATCGAAACTCATTGCGTATCCATCCTTTTTTTTGAGTTCGGAAATAAAGAGTTATTCTGGATGAATTCTAACGATCGTGGGGAGCCATAGGCCCGCTCGGTTTCCAAGAGTTGTTCCTGGGAGCGTCTCCAGTTGGAAAGGATCGCCCGGTTCCAAGCGGCTTCTGTCGATTCCTTCGCACTACTTCCCGTCCACCACATGGGATGTAATAAAAGATGTAGACGATCGTACAATTTTTTCCGAAAAATCTCATTGGGAGGCTCTTTTTTCCAGATTTTATTGGAATCGGAAACGTATTGAAAACCGCGAAGGTATTCCCGGTCGTACGTATTCACCAATCCCCGTATGGTTACACGGTTAGTTAGGATATCTTCAGCGGGTTGATGAAAGGAAACCGCTCCAATGGGGCTATTAAAAAGATCGCCAAGAATATGCGCTTCCCATAGTATCCATTCTTCCATGGAGCGCCGTGAATCGGGATAAAAGGCCGCGTCGTAATGAAGTCCGATCCAATGACCGAGAGATAGTATTTCCTGTATCATCCGATGATTAGCCCGGCCCAGGAGATTATAGAGTGGAGAGCGAAGCATCAGGAAATAGGTTGAACGGATAGAGAGTTTGGCCTCAATCCTCGCCAGTTCAATCGCGGAGGCAAGATCGGTGTCGATATCATGGCGTAAAAGACAAACGGGAATGGTTTGAAAAATGGCTGGATCGTTAAAAGCCAGAAAGGAATAGCCGGATGCAATGGCTTCCTGAAGAAGCGATTGGTAGGCAACTAAAGTAAAGGCGGATTCGGACACGATCGATCCTGGCGATACGTTTTGAGATATTCGCCTGCTCAGGCAAGCGAAGCGGTTTCATTAATTATCGATGCGTATAAAGATACGACATCTCTTCTTCGCCCCAATGCAGAATTTCCGGGTCCCAACCCTCGGCGAACTGCTCGAAGGGCCGGTCTCCATGCCGGATATAATCGTAGACCAGGCCATAATCGCGTACCCGTCGCTGAGGGGCATAGTTCCGCCAAGCCCACTCTTTGGATCGACGGCCGATTTTATCGCGCAGTTCGCCGTCGGAGATCAAGCGTTCCAGGACGTCTTTCAGGGTTTCCGGCGTGGCGCTGACCACGGGTGTGTCGTATTGGATCATGCGCATGAACGAAGAGATCATGCCGATGGCCGGTTGTCCCATCGCCATCGCCTCGACCGCGTTGAGTCCGATCTGGGTGATCTGATCGAATAACATATGGCAGGTTGCTTTGATTTCGATGCATTCCGCGTTGGATTTCTTTTCAATAATCACCGCTTCCGTATCGTATTTTTTGGACAACTCACTCATGGCTTCCACGAAAAATTCCGTCCCCTTGATAATGCGATTCATGGGAGCATGGGAAACGCGTATGGGCGATTGGGGCGGATGGCATTCGGGCAACGCATCGAAATCGAGAATAAAAGGCTGAATGTGATAAAAATAGCGCCCCAGCTGCCGGGCGCAGGTGGAATCCCAGTTGAACATCATCTCGATACCTGCCTTCATGTGGAATTCCGCGCGTTGCCGGGCGTGCAGGCGTAGCGAAGTACCGCAATATTGCCAGACCGCATTGCGGGCGTTGATATAGCGGCTCATATCCATTCCAGGCAGGCTATAAAGATTCTCGTAGATATGGAAGAAATCCGCCTGGCGGACGATTTCCATCGCTTCCAGCAGTTGGGGATGATCGGGCGGCGCATCCTGACCGTTGAAACAGATATCCACGCGGTCGCTGTCCAGAGGATAGAGACCGTTATGAACGAAAACGATGCAGCGGACGCGATGGGGCGAGTAGCGGTTCATGGCCCGTTCGAGCAGGGTCAATTGGCCCGCCGTATCGACCGAAGCCAGGAAACATATCTTCATTCCGCTCTTTTTATCGCGGCATTCGGGAGGAACGCGCTTGTCGAAAACCGACGATCCGGATTCGGTTACGGGAGCGAAGTTCATCACATGCAAGGAAGTATCCGTCTTGCTGCACTCGGCCAAGACGGGCTGTGCGTTCTTTTGTTCCGCCTGCTGCCGGGAACGATTAATAATCTCCAGAAAATCGGAATACAGCTTGTGGTGGGGTTGGAGCCTCACCGCCTCTTCGATACATCGTAGG
>CAZFOX010000199.1:0-8135 GCA_964520565.1 uncultured bacterium
ATTCGGCGGGGGGTTATATAGAAAGTCATGGAAAACGGCTTCAAATCCAAGGGTCCTCTCGTGGAACACATGCTGGTCATGGATGACGAGATCCGTTTTTTAATTCAAAAATCGTTGGAGGAAGACAAGGGGGGCGGAGACGTCACCACTCTCGCCACCGTTTCGGACACCCAAATCGGATCGGCTAAAGTCGTCTGTAAACAGACCGGCGTCCTTTGCGGATCGCAAATCTTTGTGGAAGTGTTCAAACTCGTCGACGAACGGGTGATCGTGGAATGCTGGGCCAAAGAAGGCCAGACGCTGGCCGCCGGACGTACGGCGATCACCCTGGAAGGCCCGATGGGATCGCTGCTCACCGGCGAGCGCGTCGCGCTGAATTTCCTTTGTTATCTCTCCGGTATTGCGACCACCACCTCCGAACACGTGAAAGCCGTCCGCCATACCAAGGCGCGGATCACGGACACGAGAAAGACGACCCCTCTCCTGCGCCGGCTGGAAAAATACGCCGTCCGGGTGGGCGGCGGCGTCAATCACCGCTTGGGGCTGTACGATATGGTGCTGATCAAGGATAACCATATCGACAGCTGCGGAAGCATCTCCAAAGCCGTCGCCGCGGCCCGCAAGCGCTGGGGAAATTCCTTCGCCGTCGAAGTGGAAACGCGCAACCTGATGGAAGTTCAGGAAGCGATCCTCTGCGATGTCGAACGGATCATGCTCGACAATATGGACCTCGACACGATGGCCGAGGCGGTGCGCATGATCGACGGCCGGGTGGAGACCGAAGCCTCCGGCGGCGTTTCCCTCAATACGGTTTCCTTTATCGCTGAGACGGGAGTGGATTACATTTCCATCGGCGGCCTGACCCACTCGACCAAGTGGCTCGATTTCTCCATGATCCTGGATAAGGAACGCACCCGCTCCAAAAACGTCAATGTGGAAGAAGTCCCCGAAAACGGAGGGCAGTGAGGAAACCTAGCCTTCGGCGCGAAACCAAGTTCCAAAAAATCAAGTACCAAGTATCCAAGAATCCAAGCACCAAGTGTAATTAAGTCCGGGAAAATACAACCCGAAATCCGATGATGTAGTCACGGTCAGCGGGGTAGAACCTGCCCCGTAGCGCCGAGCGGCAGATCATGGATTCGACGTCCCAACAACCGCCCCGCAACACCCGAAGCGAGTCCCTGGGAGAATCGATCCACGGTCGGCCGTCTTTTGGTGCTTCTTTAAATTTATCATGCCAGTCGTCTTCGCACCATTCCCATACATTACCATTCATGTCATATAAATCCCAGGGATTTTTATGTCTCTTCCCTACCGCATGCGTTTGTTGAAGAGAATTATCACAAAACCAGGCATAATTCCAGATTTCCTTCCCATCCGGATCGTTTCCCCAAAAATAGAATGTATCGGTATTTGCCCGGCAGGCGTATTCCCATTCCGCTTCGGAAGGCAGGCGAAATTTTCCCAATCCCTTCCGATTGATCTTATCTAAAAATCTCTGACAATCGTTCCACGAGACGCATTCCACGGGATGATTGGGATTTCCGCTGAAATGAGACGGATTTTCTCCCATCACCGCCTCCCACTGCGCTTGAGTTACTGGATATTTACCCAGATAAAACTCCTGGCTTATAGTGATTGGGTGCCTGTCTTTACCTTCGCCAATCGTAAACGTACCCGGCGGTATGCAAACGAATTGCATGGGAACTGCCCCTTCGGGCAGATCCAAAAGAATCGTCTGGATGTTGTCTGACTCTTCTTCTTTTTCTTCCCTTCGATATGCGGCTGTGCTTTTTTCTTTCTCATCGTTCTTATATTCCCAAGGTTCGAGAAAAAGGCCGTCCAATAACTGCTTTTTTACATTCCGCGGAACATCGCTTTCCGACATCAGGCATTCCAGAAAAAGTTTGGCGGCTTTGGCGTAATCGTTCATCGATGGAGGAAAGGCGATCTTCTGTGGGGGAAATTCAATGAAAGCGCCATCGACATCGACGGCTTTTTTGTTGATTCGTTCGAATAACTGATTGAAATCTTCGTCTTTTGCAATGGCCATAATGGCGAATAGCCGATTGATCCCCTTGGGAAATCCAGGCTGGGGTCGAATGGTTTTATCAATTTTTTTTAGAAAGGAGATTATTTTTCGATCCGCAAAAAGGGCGATTCGCTTTCGAAATTCGATAAAGAAATCGTTCGCATCGTTCTCATTGAGAAGCCCGGAGAGCAAAAGAAACACTTCTCGCCAACCCTCATTTAACACATGCGTATCGATTAATCTCTTCAGGGAGCCCTGCCCCCGGTTATCGTAGATATAGACGGCGGTTAAAAATTCCTGAATGCTTTTATGCGAAAACGAGTAGATTTCTATGGCCCGTTTGACAACCAATCCATGCCGTTCTTCGAGAGATTCCAGGATATCCCGGCAATCCACGGTAAGCCGGGCGGGATCGATATCGAGTAGTTTCTTAAGATAGGCTTCGATTTCACCGGCGGCCATCTCTTCGTAGAAAAAATATTTGTTGTCCACAAACGTCTTGGCGGCCAAAATGCTTAAAAGGCGCTCTTTTCGTTGAGGCGTCAATTCCTTGACGATTTCTTTACGCTTGATCTTGCGGGATACGTCCCACTCCAGAATGAGAGTGTTGACGGCCATTTTATACAAATCCGACCGTTTGGTTGGAAATTTCAGTCTTTTGTTATACGCGATACAGAGCATGGCCAGAAGAAGCGGCGTACGCGCCAGTTCCTTGACCGGCTCGTCGTCTTTGAGTTCGTCCCAGCAGTCTTGCCCCGTCTTTTTATCTTTCTCGCCGAACCATTGTTTGATGAACATTTTAATCTGATCTTCGTTGAAATCGGCCATTTCGACCGTGGTGAAGTGTTGTAAATCCGCCTTCCAGGAAGCAGTGCGGCAGCTCAGTACATATTGATTGCCGCTGTATTTTCGGATGAATTTTTCCACTTCGCCGATCGATTTATCGATATGATCGACCTCGTCGAATCCATCCAACAGGAGTAGGCACTCGTCATCCTTAAGCAACCGTTCGATGAAAGATTGCGCGTCGGGCGCGCCGTACTGATCGAACCGGTCGACAATGAATGGCAGTAATTCTTTACCAGAATCGTCCCACTCTTTCATATTGATATAGATGGGAATTTTTTTGGCTTCCAATTTACCGTCCAGAGCCAAGAGGGTAAGGTATTTCAAAAAGGTGGTTTTTCCCGAACCCGGTTTCCCCAATACAATCAATTTCTGTTTCTCGTTAAAAACATCCTCGCCGGGCCGGGCATCGAGCTTCGTTCCAAAACTTCGCTCGTCTTTTCCGAGCATTTCCTGTAATTCTGCCGGAGTATTCGTTCGAGAATATTGACGTGGATAAATAAACCCCTCAGTGGATGAGGATTGCTTCCCAGAATTTGAATAACGTCGCAATCTTCTTCTAATTTTTTTCTGTAATTGGAATAGAGTTTTCCAAACAGATCGTATTCCATGGCGGCCTCTTTGGCTTTCTTTCCCAAAAAAGCCGTCAGATGCTTTATACCCTTGTATCCTTCTCGGACGATTTCCAGGAATATGAGTTTGTCAACGACCATTGGATTTTCCCCTTTGGAATCATAGTCAATTAAGAAAGTCGTATTATCTCATCACAAATAATAGTGGATATCAAGAAATACCCGGATTAACGAATTCGGATAAAAAAGAGAAGTATGAGAATTCTTCTGAGAGAAGAACGTTCGTATTGGAATGGGGTTAGAAATGGTAATTATTAAGATGGAATCGTCGCATCTTCATCCCCCATGAATCCATTCCCCCAACCCGCCCAGCGGATCAACGCCGTGAAGCCTTCCACTCCCGCGAAGATGATAAACGGGTAGAGGTGAACGACCAGCCGCCAGTCGAAGACCGTGGCGGAGTGGATCAGTATCCCCATAAAAAACGCCATTGGTCCCAACAGCAACAGGGCGCAGAACGCCATGATCCGCCTCTCCGGCCGGATCAACCAGAGAACATACCCCACAGCCGAACAACCGATCAACGCCGCCGAAAACGGGAAATAACAGATACGTAACGCATACCGTCCCGCAAACGTATCCAGCGTTCCAAGCGCGGTATAGAGGATCGATTCATACCAGGTGAAGATCTGGAACATGAACTGGAACGGCGTAAGCCGTTCAACAGGATATTGGCCGAACACGGCGTGATAATAAAAACGGATCACCCAACTGTTAATATAAAATGGATCGCCGTATTCGGACGCGCAATACATAAAATAAGGAATGATGGGCGCAAAACAGATGACTCCCGCTACTAGAATTTGTTTCCAGGTTTGTCTGCCGCTCCAGGCCGCCCAAAGTAAAAGAAGAACGACGAGGGGCAGGCAGGAAATTCGCAACAATAGCAGAGCGGCGCCAGCGGCGCCCAGCGCCAGCGTCTGGATATCGAAGAGGTTCCGGGTACGAGCGTAACTCCAGGAAGACCACAGAAACGCCAAGGCTCCCAATATCAGCAATTCCTCCCGCAATCCCTGCAAAGAGCGGTATACCATCGACTTGTTGGCTGCCATCAACAGAGCGGCGGCGAATCCCGCCGAATGGGATATCCAACGCCGTCCGAACAGATAAATCAGGATGGGTGCGGCGCTGGATAGGAGAATGGTGACGATTCGGATGGGAAGATAACCGCGCCGATCCAGGTCGGGAGGCACGGGAAAAACCATGGAGAGAATTCCATTCACCCAGACCCACAGCGGTTCCCTCTGGTGGGTGTCGTACCATCCCGAGGCCGTCTGCGAATAATGAACGTATTGCCAGGAATCAGGCTGCAAAGGTTCGTGGGCCACATTAGGCAGTTTCTCGAGGCGGAAAAGCAGTGCAATCACGAACAAGGCGGCGAATGTCCATCCAACCTGCGTGCGGGAAAGAGAGGATCGCTTCCAGGGATAGGCCAGGGCAAACAACCCAATCGCCACCGTCATCGAACTGGAAGGCCAGAGGAGTATGAGGAACGCGCCGGTCAGGTACGCGGCGATTTCGTGGAAACGGCGGTTTTCAAACCTTCGCCGGTCCGAAGCCCGGAAAATCAGGAACAGCGATGCGGCGGTTAGTATCTGAAATGGGAATACCGGCTTGGCCGTTTCGAGAGGAAAATCGTCGTAGAAATGGTAGGCCGAATCGGCGCTGTTGAAGGCCTGGATGGCATAATCGCGTGTCAGGGGCGAGGCTACAAACATTCCCAGACTCCCTGCGATAATGGCGATCAAATACAGGCGGGAAAGAATTCGTCTCATTCAATCTTTATCCACACGTGAACGTTATATAGTATAAATACCGGAATTTGGGTTCGGAATCGGTAACCAGTTTAGATTTCAACTTCTGGATTGTCGAGAATAAGAATTCGGAAGGCTTGAAAGAAATGGAGATTATTTTCGTATAGATTCTTATAAGACGATTCTGCGAGTTTATCTCTCCGATTACTTGGGGAGCCTTGAAAGGATTTGAAAAATACCTGAATTTCAAATATCTTTGGCTTGGACTTTGTGTAGGGAGTGATAAGACAGGACAACTATTTCTCAAAAGGAGGAGACAGTGGATACACATGTCAACCTATGCGCTGGTTTGCACATTGTTGTGGGCATTCTTGGCGTTATGATGGGAATTATTTTCATCCTGGGCGTTCTCGGCGTTTCTCTGATTATTGGGTTGAATGCCCCCCCGGCAAACGCCAGTACGGCGATACCCATTGTCGGCATTGCCGGTTTTTTTATCAGTGGACTCATGATGTTTAATCCCTTGCTGGGGTTGGCCGCCGGTATTGGTATTTATAAACGGAATCTTTGGGGACGCGTTTTAGGAATTATCGTTGCTGTTTTATACCTTCCCGCTTTTTTCCCATTCGGCATTTTATTGTCCATCTATACGCTATGGGTGCTTCTCTCTTCAGAAACCTCGTTACTCTTTCAGCATCCCATGTCGGCCTGATCTGCGACACGGCCAGTTTTTTGAATAATCCCTTAAAAACAGGGATTATTCTTTGTATTAAGGGGGTTCGATCCAATCTGGTTTCCCGCTATGATGTAAATCGTTGCAGATGATGTATATTCTGTCTGAGAAATAGTCATCCATTATAAGAATGTATAGAACCGCAACGGTTTTTGATTTACGGTTTCCCGTTTTGACGAGACATCCAGCGAGGGTATGAAGGAAAAAAAGAATTTGTCATATATTATTATGGGTAATGTTATTGACAATAACCTGTTATTCCTGTAGCATTTATTACGCTGTGGTCTTTCCAAAGATAAAACCGTCAGCCCTCAAGGGATCGAAAACCCATGCGATGGTAATTGAATCCAATATCCCTGGAGTAAAGGAGACTGATTCCAATGGCTGAATTAAGCGAAATCCGATCCATCCATGCGAGAGAAATCCTCGATTCCCGCGGAAATCCGACTGTTGAAGTGGATGTACTGTTGGAATCCGGCGACCTGGGCCGCGCGGCGGTTCCATCGGGCGCTTCCACCGGCGAACACGAAGCACTGGAAATGCGGGACGGCGATAAAAAGCGTTACATGGGAAAAGGCGTAACCAATGCCGTATCGAACGTGAATGAAAAAATCGCCCCGGCTGTAATTGGCCAGGATGTACTCGAACAACGAGCCATCGATTTTCTGATGTTGGAAATGGACGGCACGCCTAATAAATCCAAATTGGGTGCGAACGCCATTCTGGGTGTATCGCTGGCCGTCGCCCGTGCGGGTGCCGCGCTGTTGCAGGTTCCGCTCTATCGATATTTGGGTGGATGCAATGCCCATCTGCTTCCCGTTCCCCTCATGAATATACTGAATGGCGGACAGCATGCCGACAACAACCTAGATATCCAGGAATGCATGATCGTTCCCCATGGCGCCTGTTGCTTCAAAGAAGCATTGCGCATGGGCGCGGAAGTGTTTCATAACCTGAAACAGGTACTCAGCAAACAAGGCAAAAACACCGCCGTGGGCGATGAAGGCGGATTTGCCCCGGCTGTCGAATCCAACGAAGAAGGCCTTTCCGTCATTGTGGAGGCCATCAAAAAAGCGGGATATAAACCGGGTAAAGATATCTCTCTGGCGCTCGATGTTGCATCGTCGGAATTGTACGACAAAAAAGAGAAAGTCTACGTTCTGGAAGCGGAAGCCAAACCGAAGAAATCCCCTGCCGATATGGTCGCTTTTTACGCCGATCTGTGCGAGAAATATCCCATTGTTTCCATCGAAGACGGAATGGATGAAAACGACTGGGAGGGCTGGAAACTGCTGACCGAAAAATTGGGAGGAAAAATCCAATTAGTCGGCGACGATCTTTTTGTGACCAATCGCGAGCGGTTGTGCCGCGGTATCGATGGGAAAATCGCCAATTCGATCCTGATTAAGCTCAATCAGATCGGTTCGTTGACAGAGACCCTCGATGTAATCGAAATCGCGAAGAAAGCCAAATATAGTAACGTCATATCTCACCGGAGTGGAGAGACGGAAGATAGCACCATCGCCGATCTGGCAGTGGCTACCAATGCCGGACAAATCAAGACGGGATCGTTATGTCGAACCGATCGCGTTGTTAAATATAACCAATTACTGCGTATTGAGGAAGAATTGGGATCCAGTGCCGTCTACCTGGGCAAAAAAGTCTTCCCTTGCGCATAAGGTGATTTATGTATCGCGCAATCAAAGCAGTCGTCCAGGATTCAGTGACATGGGGATTGGCGCTCCTGTTGCTTCTGATCGTAACTGCTGGTTTAACAACCATTTTTGAGCGATATGATAAATACGATCAATACCGTAAGCGATTGCTCCAGATGGAATACGATATTGTTCTCCTCCAAAAGGAGATCGATACAAAGAAGGAATGGATCCAACGCTTGGAGTCCGACCCAACCGCTTGGGAGCAGGTTGCACGGGAAAAGATGAATTATCTTGGGCCGAACGAACTCCTGGTGACCTTTGTCTCTCCCAGTGGCGAAGATCGCTGATTCAAACTCGGATTTATCATGGATCGGGTGCGGTTTGGTTAACCGAAAAAGTGAGTCGAGACGAAAGCAACCTGTTTTTTTGTCGAAAGTTGCGAAATTTCCTTGACAAAGAAAAAGGGATAGGTTAACGTAG
>CAZFOX010000200.1:0-8084 GCA_964520565.1 uncultured bacterium
ACGCTGGTTCCATGCAACCGCACGGGAGTTGAGACTTTTAATTCCCGTTCCATGGAATAGGAACCGCTGCCTAACATGATGTTTAAGGGTAGATTGGGATTATCTTCGCGCGCTCGATCGACCAAGTCCTGGATCGAAAGGTCCTGATCGGGTGGCAGGACTTCCGTACGTCCGCCCTGCCGCAGGATAAATTGGCGGTTTCGGTAAATGAATATCCCCACGATGAGGAGAGCGAAAAGCAGAACGATCTCCAGAGTAATAATCCAGGGGCCGTAATCGAACTCACCCGCTGCAATATTCATAACCGACCTCCTATCGCATTTCCTTAAAACGGGATATCAATTCGCGAACCACTCCGACAACCCGTACAGATGAATGATCTTTATCAACGCGAATCGGGCGAGATAAGGGGCCTCCCTGGAGGAGGATTTGATCACCCAAGTCGAAGAATTTCCGGAGGCATAGACGATCGCCCAGTTGAACGACCACTAGATCTTCATTCTCCAATGCACCCTCGATTTCGTAAACTGCCTTACAACCCGGCCAGACACCCAACGGGACGTAGGCTTCGCTTTTCACCAGGCAGGCTTCGTAATCGTGTTCCGGATGAAACCAGTCTTTGGGTAATCCCAAATAACCCAGGCCGGATTCATGCTCGAATTCGTCGCTGCCCGTTTGAATGACACCGATGATGGGGATGTGCCGAATATTGTCTCCCCCTTCTTTTTGGGGGGGAAGTGTCTCGACCATGGATTGCGGGGGTTCGCCCATTAGATCGTCCATGTTACGCCATGCTTCGTGGGGGGCGATTACATCGGGGAGAATCTGTTCGATTACGCTGTCTTTGGATTCATCGATGGTCTGGTGCAGGAGACTAAAAAAGGTGCCTACATCTTCACCGTGTTGAACGATATCCTCGCGCCGGTCCAGTGGCTGGCGGCAGAGAAGACGTTCGTCCGGCGTTAAAAGCAAAAGACCGTATAACTTTCCCAAGAAGGCAAGCCATACTGGGGGCTGATCGCCAATCTGCGTCAAAGCCCAGGAACGCAGATCGTCGCGGGAACGAAGATTAGTCAGTTCTCCCGTGGAAGAGCGAAGAATTTTCATCCCCCCAGGGATTTTGATGCGATCGACGGCAAACGAAGTGGAGTGAGGAACGGAATCTACCAGATCATCGATTTCCTGCTGGATACGATACGCAATGGCTTTCTGGGGTACGCAGACTTTATTACCGGCCAATACGTATCCTACTTTTCGTGTGGCTTTCACCAAACTCTGCAATTCTCGTTGTTTCTCGGCCGCTTCGGAAAACAGCCGTTTCTCGTCAAATCGCAACTGGAGTAATACTGCGATTTTTTCGACCAGAGGCTGAGGCGGGGGCGGTTTAAACCCGCTTTCCATTTGGGCGATATAAGGGGAAGAGAGCCCCAGGCGATCGGCCATCTCCTGCTGTGTCATTTTCCGGCGTTGGCGGAAATCGCGGAGTAACTCTCCAAATGCTTTCAAAGTATTTACTCCCTTACCCTTTCAAGTAACGAATAGACTCATCATAAACGACTTTTTCCATATCCTCAATATTCGTATCCTCAATATTATAGCGAAGAAACACTCATTTTATCAACGAATTATTTGATATAGGATCGAAAATATCGGGAATTGGATTGGGTATTTACCTTAATTACTCAACTGCTATCCAACACAAAATCCGAAGAGATCATAGGAGTATAACAGAAAATTGTACTTGACAGAAATAAATTTCTGATATTTACTTACTCTAGTAAAGAAAATAAGGAGTGCGAGTATGATAGGCGATCAATAAAGATAGTTCGATAAAAACTAGTTGATAGATATAGATTTAGGAACTCTTTCTTCAAAGGAGGAAATATCTTTATTCAAAAAAATAAAACAACTGCTATAGGGAGAGCCGATTATTATTTCGTCCATCCTTCCCCAAACTGCCTGCAGTAAAACGACGAAACTTCCCTGCGTCCCTGGATCGGTTCTCCCACATTTTTTATTGACTATATCGAAAAATATTCAGTAATGATAAATACAGAGAAAAGGGTATGTCCCCTGCACGGAACATACCCTCTTCTCTTGGAAATCGGCCATCAATATAGCGGCCAATCCAAAATATTGGCGGCTACATTGAAATTATCTGAAAAGACGACCTGTCCATTTACCACAACCTCAAAATTGTCGAATTGGGATGAAAGACCGATCTGAGTGCTACCTGCCAGGCCGGGGTATCCAACGCGTTGGGAGTTAGTTGGTTTGTCCCAGGGTGCCAGATTGAAAACGTCTGTTGTTCCTGTTTTAACAATGCTACCCGTCACCAAAGTTCCTTTGCCTGTGAGTGTCATGGTGTACCACTGGTTGAGTTCCCAGGCATAATCGCTTCTTGAAGTCCACTCGATATGATCGTTGAGCATATCCACGCTGTTCGTATCGTCGTGAAACATCAGGTTCAATGCCAATTCGCTGTACCCCTGTTTGTCTATTTCCGTCGAGCACCGGATCATCACGCCGGAGCGGGAAAGGTCGTCGTTTTTCCAACTGGTCATCATAACATCGGCCTGGACGGTATAATCCTGCGTTCCGAAATCCTTCTCGACCCAGATATGCTTTGGATCGAGACCCGTATCGGCGTAGTGTTTTAAGACGCCATCCACGACTGCCCAGACACCATTCGCTCCGATTTTCCAATCCGGTCCTAAACCAATAACGTGCTTCAGCATAACGTCTTTGAGTTTTACGGTATCGCTTCCCTTGGTCACTTTTCCAGAAAGGGAGCAGATTAGGGGAGCGCCCGGAGTGGGGATAGCCAGATCGTAGGTCAATTCTGCCGAACCGGTTACTTTTCCCACATCCCATGTGATTTTGTTGTCTGCGATCTGGGCGGTTCCCACGGTCGTTTTGACATTTGCCGCCGTCACACCTGCCGGAATTGTTTCTTCTACAGTGGTCGAGGTGGAAGCGTCAGTCAGGCCATCCAGTTGAATTTTAATTCCAGAAACCGATTCTCCGCCTTTGTAAAGAATCTGTGGAACGATCCGCTGCGCCAGGAAGGGAATCGCCGTGAGTTTGACTTCGGAAAAATAACCGATTGTCGAGGCGTCTTTTTCGTTGGAGGTGACTGCCAGGCCGACGTAGACCGGATCGGTCAGATTCTCCAGTATCCTTGTTTCGTGTAGAACCGGTTGTCCCGTATCGTAGTCGATGTAATAGCTCATCAATGTGTTGCCCAGGCGTACGATCTGAACGTGGCCGTCCTGGACGTCGATAGGGATCAATTCATGACGCCAATGATAGTTGGAGGTACGATCCAATTTACCGCCGACTGTTTCCCGCCACTCGGTGTCCAATTGATAATCGTTGCGGACGAACATATCGAAATGAACGGCGCCCGTATCCAGGGAGTCGCGTACCATCAAAGCCGCTTTCACTTCCGTGCTGCTGCTATCGAAGGGATCGACTTCCAACTTGGCCGTGAATGTAAACGGCCCGCTCATTTCCTTATACACGAAATGGAAATTGTCGGTGGCATCGCCAATACCGGCGCCGCTGCCAGTGACTTCGTATTCACTATTTCTAAATATCGCTTTTCCTGGGATGCCCACTTCACCAATATCTACGTTATTATCAAATATTCCCACACGCGCCAAAGCAGGAAAAACGCAAATTGTTAATGCAATTGTTAGAATCATAAGACGGATGGGAAATCCAATTTTTTGCCGCATTTTTTTTCTCCTTCGTTCTGATTCCACGTAGAATAAAATATGAATATGATAATCGATTTATCGAACCAATCGGTACTTTATCAAATGCGAGAAGTGGAAGTCAATATTCCTGCCTGAAAGGGAACTGATTAAAGAGGC
This sequence comes from uncultured bacterium, assembly GCA_964520565.1. GTDB lineage: Bacteria > Hinthialibacterota > Hinthialibacteria > Hinthialibacterales > Hinthialibacteraceae > CAZFOX01. The sequence goes on from CAZFOX010000200.1 coordinate 3,879, forward strand.
AAATTGCTATCTCTATAAGCATTTCGTGTGATAATCACATAGGAACAATTTCTGAGAAATAAGACCGTTCGACTTAACGAAAAGATGGTTCCTGGTTAAAGTAAATCAAATACTTGTCACGAGTGGAAACCATGAATATCAAAAAAGCGGTTATCACAGCGGCGGGACGGGGCGCACGGCAATATCCCGCCTCGAATACCGTCCAAAAAGCCATGCAGCCTTTTGTGGATCGGGATGGAATCACGAAACCGGTGATTCAAATCATTGCGGAAGAGGCCATCGATAGCGGCATTGAATCGATCGCCGTCATTTCCGCGCCGGGCGATGAAGAACAATACCGGGCGCAGTTCAAGTCGATCTCGGAAAATCTGCAAGGATCGTACAAAGGCCAGGACTGGGCCATGAAGCAGGTGGAACGTTTGCGTAACCTCGAACGACGCCTCGAGTTCATCCCTCAAAAAAGTCCCGAAGGATTTGGTCACGCTGTGTGGTGCGCCAAGGATTTTGTAGGCAAAGAACCGTTTTTATTATTGTTGGGCGATCATCTCTATATTTCCGGCGAGTCCCGGCGTTGCGCGACGCAAATCATGGATCTGGCCCGTGAGATGGAGTGTTCGGTCGCCGCCGTTCAGGAAACCAGCGAACATCTGATCTCGCTCTATGGAACGATCGGCGGTAAACGGATTTCGGGAAAACCTCATGTCTACGCCATCGACAATTTGATGGAGAAACCGAACTTGAGTATCGCGGAATGCCATCTTCAAGTGCCGGGATTAAGGCCGGGACATTATTTATGTTTCTTTGGCATGCATGTACTGACTCCCCGGATTTTTCAGATTCTGGACGAACACATTGAGAAAAATCATCGGGAAAAAGGGGAAATCCAACTCACTCCGGCGTTACGGGATTTATCCCGTCAGGAAAAGTATCTGGCGCTGGAGACCTGCGGACATCGGTTTAATATCGGCGTTCCCTATGGCTATGTGGAAGCACAGATTGCTTTGGCGCTGGCAGGCAAGGATCGAGAAAAAATGCTGAGCATTCTGGTGGAAATCCTATTACAGAAAGAACAGCGTTCGCTTCAAAAGGAAACGTTTACGGCTAATTGACGGCTATGACTTGTTCGTTGATTCAAACCATAACCAGCCCGGAACCGGCGATACGAAATCGCTCGATCGTAGAATTGGCCGACGTTCTTGGTTACCAGGAACTGAGGAGCGCTTGCGCGGAATTGGAAACGTTCCGTCAAACCAGCGACAATCTGTACGAGCGGGTGCGGGCGTGTATGTTTCTTTTTTTTCTCTACCGATTTCGTCTTATGGAAGCGCCCGAGACGCCGCGGCATGGATTGCTATCTTTCCAAGCCTATGAAAATATTCTCGACCGCCGTTATGAAGAAGCATTAAAGCAACTCCTCGATGAGGTTCGCCGGACAGGGCCGAGTGGAACTTTATTCAGTGCAATCGCGGAATGCTATCATTCCCTGACCTTTGAGACATTGATCGATCAAGTCCGCAAATCGGTGCGTGCTTCTCTGGGCAATCAGTGGATGTTTCGCGCCGGTTATGCGCCCAATCATCCCATTCGCGTCCGGCGTGAACTGCGAACCCGTGATGAAAATACATCGCTCTATCCCATCCTGTGCGAAAAAACGCCGGTTCGCCTGGATCTATCGCACAGCGGATGGTCGGATATTTTTTTCCTGGGGATGGATTATCCGGAGGGGGCCCGGGTATTAAACATATCGGTCGATTTAGGCGTGCATGGACGAGACAAGACGATTAAACCTCCCATTGAAACATATATCCGGGTGATTGACGAACCGATTCTGCGTTTGACCAGCATCGATTTGGAATGCACAAAAGATATCCACAACCTGGAGGATCTGTTTAATTTTGGTAACGACTATCTGGGTTTATTAAAAGCGGGCGTTATTTCTTCCGGATTGATCCCGCCGTCGTTTGAAGGAACCAATCAATCGCTGGCATTGATACTCGAACAGTTAGTTGGAACCCATCAAGGATTGGAGTTGGCGACCAAGGTAAACGACATACCCAAAGGTTCACGTCTGGCGGTCTCTACCAATCTTTTGGCGTCGATCATCGCGGCATTGATGCGGGCTACCGGGCAAGCGCCGAATTTAACTGGACCGCTGGATGAGGAATCGCGGCGATTGGCGGCTTCCAGGGCAATCCTCGGCGAGTGGCTGGGCGGTTCGGGAGGAGGTTGGCAGGATTCGGGAGGAATCTGGCCGGGCATTAAAAAAATCTATGGAGTGGAGGCGGAAGAAGGCGACCGGGAGTATGGAGTCAGCAAGGGACGTCTGCTGCCTAAACACGATGTATGGCCGAAAGAGAAAGTGTTGGAACTGCGCGATAAACTGTCAAAATCCCTGGTGCTGATTCACGGAGGAATGGCACAAAATGTCGGCCCTATTCTCGAGATGGTGACCGAGAAATATCTACTGCGATTGAAGGCTGAATGGGAAGCACGTCTGACAATGCGGGATATTTTCGACGGGATATGCAAGTCTCTCTATGAGGGGGATATTCAAAAACTGGGTTCATTAACGACACAGAATTGGAATGGCCCCTTAAAAACCATCATTCCCTGGGTGACCAATCAATTTACCGAGACGATCATTCGCAAGGCCCGCGAGCAATGCGGTAAGGATTTTTGGGGGTTTTTAATGACAGGTGGCATGTCGGGTGGCGGGATGGCCATGTTTGTCGCCCCGGAACGCCGAGACTCTTTTGTTCGGGACATTCATCAAATTATGATAGATACCAAAAAGGAGTTACAGGAATCTCTACCGTTTGCCATTGATCCAGTGGTTTACGATTTTCAAATCAACGATCAAGGAACGGTTGCCACTCTTCTGGAGGGGAATGAAGGTCTGATGCCGGAACGGTATTATGCCCTGCAAATCCCCGAGATGGTAAACACTCCTAAAGAAAAGGTGTCCGCATCACGCAGCCTGGATTTGGATCATTTTACCAGCCGTTGCTGCGAGACCGGTGAATTGATTTCCACGCTAAAAATCCTGGTGAATAACTTGTTTCCTCTACCCTCCACGGGATTAAAGGACACCCGCGCCGATTGGGAAGCGGAGTCGGAGCGGATCAAAAAAGAAAATGGATTCGACGCAATCCAGCAGGAACAACTGCAGGAAGATTTACGTCAGGGGAAAATCGGCCTGTCGAGGAACCGGCTGCCGGTGGATATGGAAATTGGCGATGTGAGCGACACCGATGTCTATTATGTGGAGAAGGGGATTCCCGAAAGTGCTATTCGAGCCGGGAGGCAAGCCATTGAAAATGGGGAAGTGGCTGTAGTATCTTTGGCTGCCGGGATGGGAAGCCGCTGGACGACCGGCGCGGGTGTGGTGAAAGCGTTAAGTCCTTTTATTAATTATTCAGGAAAGCACCGCAGCTTTTTAGAGATACATCTTGCTAAAAGCCGGGCGGTCATGAAAAAATATCAGACGGAGATACCTCATATCCTGACGACTAGCTACCTGACTCACGCTCCGATTCAGAAGCAGGTGGATTTACACAATCGTTATGGATATGAAGGGCTTCTCTCTTTATCTCCGGGACGATTTATCAGTCATCGGCTGATTCCGATGGTACGCGATCTGATGTTCCTGTGGGAGGAAATGCCCCAGGAAATCCTCGATGAGAACAAACAAAAAGTCCGCGAGTCGGTACGGGAAGCCTTAAAAAACTGGGCGCGTATCCGGGGAGAGGGGAGTTTCTATATCGATAATATTCCCCTGCAGCGCTTTAATCCTCCCGGACATTTTTATGAAATCCCCAATCTGCTGCAAAACGGCGTGTTGGCGGATATTCTCAAAAAACAGCCATCGCTCAAGTATTTACTCGTCCATAACATCGATACACTGGGCGCTTCGGTAGATGCCGGGATTCTTGGTCTTCATATCGAATCGGGGAAGTCCATGTCTTTCGAGGTGATCCCCCGTCGATTTGAAGACCGAGGTGGAGGGCTGGCCAAAGTGAACGGACAGGTTCGGCTCTTGGAGGGCTTGGCGCAGCCCCGCGAGTCGGATGAATTCAAGTTACGTTTTTATAATTCATTAACGACCTGGATCGACATCGATCCAATGCTTCATCTGTTTGGATTAACGCGAAACGATCTTTATGGCCAGCCGGAAAAAGTTTCGGCGGCCGTGCGTCATATGGCGAC